>JAGAUH010000006.1 GCA_017620875.1 Clostridia bacterium | reverse complement strand
GGTACGTTCCCTTTTACGATGCAACTGCTTGGGCTAGTTTAAAAAGCAAAGGCGCGGTATTACTTGGTAAAACTAATATGGACGAGTTTGCAATGGGAAGCACTTGCGAAACTTCTTGTTACGGCGCAACAAAAAACCCTATCGATCCAACTAGAGTTCCCGGTGGTAGTAGCGGTGGCGGAGCAAGCGCAGTTGGTGCGGATATGGCAGTTTACGCGCTTGGTTCAGACACGGGCGGAAGTATAAGACAACCTGCAAGTTTTTGTGGGGTTGTAGGTTTAAAACCGACTTATGGCGCGGTTTCTAGATACGGACTTATTGCGTACGGCTCTAGTTTAGACCAAATAGGACCTATTGCTCATAGCGTTAAAGATTGCGCTATTATTTACGACGCCATTTGCGGAAAAGACGCTAACGACGCAACTAGTATTAGTGGAGCAACAAATACCGCAAGCGGTTTAGGAAAAGATATAAAAGGTTTAAAAATCGGTATCGTTAAAGAGTTTTTCGAGGGGTTAAATCCAGAAATAGAAAAACCTATAAAAGATAGCATAGAGTTTTATGCAAAAAACGGAGCGGAAATAGTAGAAGTTTCTATTCCTACATTAAAAGTTGCGTTACCTGTATACTACATTATCGCCTGTGCCGAGGCATCTAGTAACCTTGGTCGTTACGACGGCATTAGGTATGGTTATAGAGTAGATAAATACACTGATATAAACGATATGATTAAAAAGACCAGAACAGAAGGTTTTGGTAAAGAAGTTCAACACCGTATTATGCTAGGAACTTACGTTTTAAGTTCTGGTTATTACGACGCTTATTATAAAAAAGCAAGACAACTAAGGGTAAAAATTTGCGAAGATTTTGACAATGCTTTTGCTAAGTGCGACGTGTTAATTGCACCAACCGTGCCAAACACCGCCTTCCCTTTAAATTACACTTGCAATAACGTTATAGAAATGTACTTATCAGATATTTGTACCGTTCCTATCAATATTGCGCACCTTCCTGCAATTAGTATTCCTTGCGGAAAAGACAAAAACAATTTACCTATCGGTATGCAAATTATCGGTAACAAAAAGTGCGAGCAAACTATACTTAACACCGCATATTATTACGAGCAAAATAGCGACGTAGCAAAAAATTTATAAGGAGAGAGTTATGAAATACGAAATAGTATCAGGATTAGAAACACACGTAGAACTTTCTACCAAAACAAAGATTTTTTGTGGTTGCACAACGGCTTTTGGCGGAGCGCCAAACTCTCACACTTGTCCTGTTTGTACGGGTATGCCGGGAGCGCTTCCTATTTTAAATAGAAAAGTTTTAGAGTACGCTATTAGGGCAGGGCTTGCAACAAACTGTAAAATAAATTTAATAACTCGTATGGATAGAAAAAACTATACCTATCCAGATTTACCAAAGGCTTATCAAATATCTCAATTCGATAAACCCGTTTGCGAAAACGGATATATAACGCTATCTAGCGGTAAAAAAATCGGTATTACTCGTATCCATATAGAAGAAGATGCAGGTAAACTAGTTCACGAAAACGGATATACTTACGTAGACTACAACCGTGGTGGCGTGCCGCTAATAGAAATCGTATCAGAACCGGATATTTCTTCTAGCGACGAAGCAAAAGAATATATCGAAAAATTACAACTTATTATGCGTTATATCGGCGTATCAGATTGTAAAATGCAAGAAGGTAGTATTAGGTGCGACGTAAATATTTCTCTTAGACCTGTTGGCGAAACCAAGTTTGGTACTAGGACGGAAATTAAAAATATGAATAGTCTTTCTCATATCGAAAAGGCTATGAAATACGAGTACGAAAGGCAAGCCGAAATTTTAGATAACGGCGGAAAAGTTGTACAAGAAACGCTAAGGTTTAACGAAGAAGACGGAACTACTTCTTCTATGCGTGGCAAAGAAGACGCTCAAGATTATAGATACTTCCC
>JAGAUH010000051.1 GCA_017620875.1 Clostridia bacterium | reverse complement strand
TAATAGAAAAAGCAAAAAATTTATATTCGCTTTTTCAAATGAAAAAGGTTTTAGGCAACTGCAATTACGTGTGTGAGTCTATGGTGGAAACCATAACCACTCACGAAAGGCAGTTAAAAGAGTTTAAGTCGTTTATTAAAAAGTATTACTCTACGAAATATCACGAAATTTTTAGGGCGGAAAATACTAAGGTAGTAAACTACGCTCATTATATAAATCAAACTAAATATAACGGCGGTAAAAAGGTTTTGGGGCTAGAACTTCCTAGCACGGAAAAAAGGACGAAAGATAATTTTTATAAGTATATAAAGGGTATTTTAAACACGAAAATAGAAAACGAAACTCAAGAGTATTTGGCTTTGAGAAACGAATTTTTAGAACTTATAGAAAACGATAACTTTTTGCCAAAGCCACGCAGTAAAAACAATAGTGTTTTACCAAATAAGTTGTACGAAAAAGAATTAATGCAAATTTTAAAGGTAAACGAGCAAAAATACGAGTTTTTAAAAGAAATAGATGCGGAATTTGGTATTACCACAAGCCAAAAAATTTGCCAAATTTTAACTTTTAGGGTTCCTTATTTCGTAGGGCCTATAACCGACAAAACAAACAAAAATGCGTGGGCTATAAAACTATCTAACCAAGCGTTAAAGCCTTGGAATATAGAGCAAATAATAGACTATTCTCAAGCGGAAGAAGAGTTTATAAAGCGTATGGTTAAAAAGTGTACTTATATGCCAAAGTATAACGCTATGCCTAAAAAATCTTTGCTATATAGCGAGTTTTGCGTGTTAAACGAGTTAAACAACTTAACAATTAACGGAAACTTAATAACCATAAAAGAAAAACAGTTTATTTACGATTATGGTTTTAAAAAGCATAAAAAAGTAACGCTTTCTATTTTAAGGCAACTACTTATATCAAATGGGTTTTATACCGAGACGGATTTAGCAAAAGATAGTTTTGGCGGAATAGACAAAGGCTTTGCAAATTCTTTATCTACGTACGTTTCTTTATGTGAAAAGTTTGGGCAAGAGTTTGTAAACGAGCATAAACAATATTTCGAAAAGGTTATTTTTTATAGCACCATAAGTAGCGATAAAGATAGGTTTGTAAAAAAACTTAAAAAAGAATTTACAATTTTTACAGATGACCAAATAAAATTTTTAAAATCTATAACCTGTACGGATTGGGGTAGAATTTCCAAAGAGTTTTTAACTACTACTTTTATAGATAAATCTACGGGAGAATTAACTAGCGTTATACAAGAGTTATACAATAAAAACTATAACTTACAACAAATTATAAATAGTCAAAACTATACTCTAGAAGAAAGGTTGCAACAAGACACAACCGCCGATTTAGAAACGCTAACCTACGAGGCAGTAGAAGAATTATATTGTTCGCCAGCGGTAAAAAGGGGAGTTTGGCAAGCCGTTAAAATTATTAAAGAAATAGTTGCCACAATGGGTAAAATGCCTAGCAAAATTTTTGTAGAAGTAACCAGAAGCGACGAGCAAAAAGGCGACGCGGGCAGAAAAAAGAGCCGTAAAGACACCTTGACGGAAATTTATGCAGAGTGTTTAAAAGATAGTTCTAAAGAACTTACAAAAGAGTTAAATCAACTTATAGACCAACTAAACAATAAAAACGACGCTAATTTAAGGAGCGAAATGCTATACTTATACTTTTTACAACAAGGAAAGTGTATGTATACGGGCGAGCCTATTGCCATTGCGGATTTGTTTAATAATAACGTGTACGACGTTGACCATATTGTCCCTCAGTCTGTATTAAAAGACGATAGTATAGATAATAAGGTGCTAGTTAAAAAGCAAACAAACCTAGAAAAATCTGATAGGTATCCACTTCCGTCTAATTGGATTGCAAAGCAAAAAGATTTTTGGGCAATGCTAAACAAATACAAGTTTATAAGCGATAAAAAATATCAAAAACTAATTAGAAGAACGGAACTTTCTTCTCAAGAACTTGGCGACTTTATTGCTAGACAATTGGTAGAAACAAATCAGTCTTGTAAAGCCGTAATAGAATTTTTAAAAGCGGTGTTAGATAACCCTAGAGACGTTGTATATTCTAAAGCGGGTAGGGTTAGCGATTTTAGA
The DNA here is from genome assembly GCA_017620875.1 of Clostridia bacterium. GTDB lineage: Bacteria > Bacillota > Clostridia > Christensenellales > Borkfalkiaceae > UBA4675. The sequence continues at coordinate 1,092 of JAGAUH010000051.1, read as the reverse complement.
CACAAATACGATATTTTAAAGTGTAGAGACGTAAACGACTATCACCACGCAAAAGATGCGTATTTAAACGTTGTTGTGGGTAACGTTTTATTTAATAGGTTTACAAACAACCCAAGGCACTTTTATGCAGATAAATCTAAAAACAAAAATGCCGGCTTAACAAAACACGTTTTAAAGTTGTTTGATACTACCGTAAAAGAATTTTTTGGCGATAAGGTTGTGTGGGATAAACAAGTCCATTTGCCTATTGTAAAAGAAACTTGCTTAAAAAACGATTGTTTAATTTCTTATATGTCTTATTGCAATTATAACACGGCTTTTTACAAAGAAACTATACACAAATCTTTATTGCACAATAAAAAGTCAGAAGCAAAAATTAGCCTAAAAGGCGAAGATAACGCTTTAAGCAATTTTGAAAAATACGGTGGGTTTACAGATTATAATTCGGCTTATTTTATGGTCGTAAAAAGTGATAAAAGGGGCAAAATTATAACCACCATAGAAACCGTTACCGCTTATTTATATAAAAAGTATAACGGGGATAGCAATAAGATTTTACAGCATATAGCAAAAGAGCAAGGCTTGGTAAACGCTCAAATTGTGTTAGATAGGATAAATATTAAATCCACAATAAAAATTGGTAAAGGCGAATATTTGCTTGCAGGAAAATCTTCTGACGTGTATATTTTGCATAATTTTAACGAGTGGAAAACAAGCAAAGAAATAAACGACTACGTTAGGATAATTGCAAAGTATAACGATTTTGTTAAAAACAAAAAAGACAAATTACTAACTATTTTAGATGATCAAATTATCATTTCGGATAAGTCCGAAAGGGGCACTACTCAACTAATACTTAGCAAAGAAAAAAACCTATGGCTTTATAATTGCATAATACAACAATTGCAAAAAGAAATGTACGATTTTTCTAGTTTCTTAATAATTTTAGAATATTTAACAAAAAATAAAGAGTTGTTTTATGGCTTGGAAATTAAGGCTCAGGTAAGCCTTTTAACTAGTTTGATAAAGAAACTTTCTATTGGAGCAAGCACTGTAAATTTAAGCCAAATAAACGGAAAGCCTACTGTAGGG
>JAGAUH010000050.1 GCA_017620875.1 Clostridia bacterium | reverse complement strand
CGCTTGCAATTTCGCCGTCGATATTATTTATCTCGGCAGAATATTGGTTGTATTTTGCTTGGTTTTCGTTTTGAGCAGTAGTAAGTTCGCCAAGTTCTTGGTCGATAACGGCAATTTTTTGGTTAATTGCATCTCTTTTTCCACTAGCCCCTTCGTAAGAGATTATGTAAGTATTTATATCGTGCTTTTTAAGTTCTGCGGCAAGTTTATCGTGCTCTTGAGTTTTGCTTGCAGCGGCGGCAAGTGGCGCTACTCTCTTTTCTATTTCGGAAACTCTTATGCCGTGTTCCCTTATACCTGCCCTAGATTTTTCTAGGCTCTTTTGAGCGTCGTTTTTCTCTTTTTTAGACTTAGCAATACCAACGGCTTCTTCAAAAATCGCCCTTCTGTCTTCCGGCTTGCTAGACATAATATCGCTAACTTTACCTTGACCTATAATAGAATATCCGTCTTTAGATATACCTACGTCGTGGAAGTTGTTTATTATATCTCTTAACTTTGCCTTTTCTCTATTAATAAAGTAGCAACTTTCTCCGCTAGCATATAGTTTACGGGTAAAAATTACTTCGTCAAAGTTTAAATTAGGAAATTGTCTTTCTTTATTGTCAAAGAACAAACTAACTTCGCAAAAAGATTGACTTTTTCTAGTTTCGGTACCGTTAAAAATAACGTCTTTCATAGAAGAACCACGCATTTGTTTTGCGCTAGTTTCACCTATTACCCACCTTACCGCGTCGCTAACGTTACTTTTACCACAACCGTTTGGTCCTACTATGGCAGTAACACCTTTTTCAAATTCGATTACTTCTTTATCCGCAAAGGATTTAAAGCCTATTAGTTCTATTTTCGTTAATCCCACTGTTATTTTCTCCGTTTTAAATTATTTAATGCCTGTTTTGCCCCGGTTTGCTCTGCAGCAGATTTTTTACTGCCAACAGCCTCGGCAATTTTTTCTTTACCTAGATATACGCCAATTTTAAAGGTTGGCGCGTGGTCCGGCCCACTTTTAGATAGGACTTTGTACTCAATTATGCCAAGTTTATTTTTTTGACAATAAATTTGAAGTTCGCTTTTAGCATCTTGTCCCTTTTCTATTTTTTCCGTAAGGATAGTTTTGCAAATAAACTTTTTTGCAACTTCTATTCCACCGTCTAAATATAGCCCTGCAATAACGCTTTCGTATAAGTTTTCGCAAACGCTATCTTTTTCGCGGTCGTTTTCGTTGCCAAGTCCAAGTAATAAAAATTTATTTAGCCCTAGTTTTTTACACTCTTTGGCTAGCGATTTACCCGAAACGTATTTTTGCTTTTCTACGGTTAAAAACCCTTCGTCGTTTTTACTCCTATTAAACAAAAATTCGCTAACGATAAACCCTAAAACCGAATCCCCTAAAAACTCTAACCTTTCGTTGCTCTTGCTAGATTTATTTTCGTTAGAATAACTAGGGTGAGTAAAACAATGCCTAAGCAAATTTTTATCTTTGAACTCATAGCCTATTGCCTTTTCGCAATCGGTTATATCAAAAATCATTTTACTCGTCCTTTAAGTCTAACTGACTTATCCCTTGTTTTATTGCTTCTACAACGCCCTTATCCACAGCCTCGGTTGCTTGCATAATGCACTTTGTAATGCAATCTCTATCGCTTGCGCCGTGTGCTTTTATAACTATTTTTTCTAGTCCCATAAACACGGCTCCGCCAATTTTATTAAAGTCTATCTTTTCTTTCATACCGCCTATTAGTTTCTTCATAAACAAATAGCCGATTTTTGCCATAAAAGAACTCTTTATTCCTTCTTTTAATAAGGTTGTTACTACCTTTGCTCCACCTTCTAACCCCTTTAAAGCAATATTTCCGTGGAAACCGTCTGCAACCACTACGTCGTAATTGCCGGAAACTATTTCTCTTGCTTCCATATTGCCCACAAAGTTTATATTAGGCGTGTTGCTAAGTAACTTAAATACTTCTTTAGTAAGTTCGCAACCCTTAGCGTCTTCCGTTCCGTTAGAAAGTAGCGCAACCCTAGGATTCTCTATTCCGCAAACGTTTTTCATGTAACTAGACGCCATAATTGCAAACTGAACTAGGTTTATTGGTTTACAATCTACGTTAGCACCGCTATCGGTTAGCATTACTTTTCCGCCCCTTAAGGTAGGGATTAACGGTCCAAGGCTTGGCCTAGACAACCCTTTTATTCTGCCAAGTTTAAAAATCCCCCCTGCTAAAACGGCGCCCGTAGAACCCGTTGACACTAAAGCCGAACAATCTTCTTGCTCTTTTAAAAGTTTATAAGCAACCACCACGGAAGAATCTTTTTTCTTTCTTATGGCTTCCATTGGAGCGTCTTCGCAAGTAATGGTTTCGGTACAACCAACTACTTCTATCCTAGACTTATCGTAAGAGTACAACGCTAATTCCGCTTCTAACTCTTCTTTAATACCGACTAGTATAACGCTAAAATCTTCTTTTAATTTTAAAGCCTCTATTGCGCCTGCAACGTGCTCTTTATATCCTAAATCACCACCAAGGGTGTCTAATACTATTTTCATAAAAACTCCTTAAATTTCGTGCCTATCGGCAAGGGCGCGCGATAAAGAATTTATATCCGCGTATTCTATTTCCGTACCAACGGCAATACCGTTTGCAAGCCTAGTAACCTTTATGCCTAGCGGTTTTACTAGTTGCGCGATATATAGCGCGGTTGCCTCCCCTTCTACGTCGGGGTTGGTTGCCATAATTAGTTCGGTTACCCCACCTTTAGCAATTCTGTCAAGTAGTGGTTTTATCCTAATTTGGTCTGGACCTATGCCTGCAAGTGGGTTTATAGTTCCGTGCAAAACGTGATACACTCCGTTAAACTCGCTTATTTTTTCTAGCGCGATAACGTCTTTCGGCTCTTTTACAACGCAAATAACTTCGGCTTTTCTTTCGCTACAAATAGGACAAATTTCCTTTTCGGAAAAGTTACCGCAAACCGAACAAAACTTTACTTGCTTTTTCACGTTTAAAAGCGCGTCTGCAAACTTTTGAACTTCTTCGTCGGACATGGCGATAATTTTATACGCGTATCTCTGCGCGGTTTTTTGACCTATGGCTATGTGTGGGCACCCGGGAAAATTCTGTGGCTCTCGCCGATAGTGGCACTGTCCGACAGCCGATAT
>JAGAUH010000049.1 GCA_017620875.1 Clostridia bacterium | reverse complement strand
TGTAACCTTCGTTTCTACCCATTCTTTTAAGTTTACCGTGGCAATTTACTGTGTTTACTTTTTCTACTGAAACGCCGAAAATTCTTTCTACGGCAAGTTTAATTTCAGTTTTGTTTGCATCTTTTGCTACTGCAAAAGTATATCTTTTATCCGCTATTCCAGCATAACTTTTTTCAGATAGAATAGGTTTTATAATTATATCTCTATCTCTCATTCTCCGTAAACCTCCTCTAAAGCTTTAACGGTAGCAACGTCTAAAACAACGGCTTTGTTTTTAACAACTTCGTAAGTACTTAATTCTGTGCTAGGCATAGTGCTTACTTTTGGTAAGTTTCTTGCTGCTCTTCTTACTAGGTCGTTAGTTTCTCCCATAACCATAAGTACGGTTTTGTCAAAGTTCATTGCATTAACAAATGCTAACACTTCTTTAGTTTTACCTTCTGCAACTTCGAACTTATCAACGATAAATAGTTCTCCGTCTGCTAATTTTTTGCTTATTGCAGAGAACATTGCGGTTCTTCTTGCGCTAACGTTCATTTTCTTAGAAAAATCTCTGCTCTTTGGTGCAAATACAACGCCACCTTTAATCCATTGTGGTGCTCTAGTTGATCCTTGACGAGCATTACCAGTACCTTTTTGTCTCCAAGGCTTTTTACCGCCTCCTCTAACTTCGCTTCTGGTTAAAGTGCTCTTTGTTCCTTGTCTGTCATTAGCAAGTCTTGTAACAACAGCTTGGTGGATAAGTGGTTCGTTATATTCGATTTCAAATAATTCGGACAAATCCATTGTTCCGGTTTCTTGTCCTTTCATATTATATATTTTAACGCTTGCCATTTGTCTTCTCCTTATTTAACGCTGTCGGCAATCGTAACGATTCCGCCCTTGCTTCCTGGGATTGCTCCCTTAATTAAAAGTAGGTTTCTTTCTACGTCAACTTTTACTACTTCTAAGTTTTGGATAGTTACTCTTTCAACACCGTATTGTCCTGGCATAGGCATATTTTTAAATACTCTTGCAGGGTCAATAGCACCCATAGAACCAACTTCTCTGTGTACAGGTCCTACACCGTGTGTTTCTTTAAGTCTTCCTTGATTCCATCTTTTAATTACACCTGTAAAACCGTGACCTTTAGTAGTTCCTACAACGTCTACCTTGTCGCCTTCTTTAAAGATGTCGCAAGTTACGTTTTTGCCAACTTCTAATCCTTCTAAAGAGTTTAATCTAAATTCTTTTAAAACTCTTTGTGGTTTTACGCCTGCTTTTTTAAATTGTCCAAGTTCAGGCTTGTTTAGTACCTTTTCTGATACTTCATCAAATCCGAGTTTTACTGCTTGGTATCCATCGCTTTCAACAGTCTTTAATTGAACTACTGGGCATGGACCGGTTAAAACTACGGTTACTGGAATTACTTTTCCGTCTGCTTGGAAAATTTGAGTCATTCCAATCTTCTTACCAATGATTGCTTTATTCATAGATAAAGTTCACCTCCGTATATATTTTATTATTTATAACTTGATTTTTACATCTACGCCTGCTGGTAAATGTATGCTATCTAAAACTTTTACGTTGTTAGATTGAATGTCGATAAGTCTCTTGTGAGTTCTAATCTCAAATTGTTCTCTACTGTCTTTATATTTGTGTGGAGAACGTAAGATTGTAACTACTTCTTTCTCTGTAGGTAGAGGGATAGGTCCACTTATCTTTGCGCCTGCTTTTTTCATAGCTTCTACTATTCTTTGAGCAGCTTGGTCTACCATTTTAGCGTCGTATGCAGCTAATTTGATTCTGATTTTTTGAATTGCCATTTGTTTACTCCTTTATACTAACTTTCAATATTGCCGTGTGTGTCGCAAGAAAACAATAAAAAAAATCATTCGTGTGCTGTGTGTTGGTACGAATGACTCTCTCATTGTGGCTTGCGGTTAGTCGCAGAGATTAAATCTCCACATTTGTCAACGAAAATTATCTTTTTCTTAAACCATTTCCGGATTGGCTAAGAAAATTTAAGTAACTTTCCGCATCAGCCCTATTTAACACAGCTTACTTATTTTACCAAATCGACAATTTAATGTCAAACAATTTTTTAAGATTTTTTCAAAAAATTTTAATATTTTAAAAATTATTTTTTCAGCCCCAAAATATTGTGTTTTTTAGGCAATTTTGCCACAATTTAATATAAAAAAATTAAAAAATATTTTTTATTTTTATAAAAAAGTATGCTTTTATTTATTAAATTGTAAAAATTTTTTTACACACAAAGCCCCTAAAAGTTGATTTTGCGTTTATATAAGGTTACAATAAACGTCCGCTCGGCTATCGGGCGGTTTTTACTTTTCGGGCATAGCTCTTGCTTTTTAGCCTAGTACATACGTACTCTTTTTATTGTCCTAATAGCCACGCGTTT
>JAGAUH010000048.1 GCA_017620875.1 Clostridia bacterium | reverse complement strand
CATCTTCTGCTAGTGGTATCACCTACGAAGAAATAGAATGTAGTGGTTTTTACGTTGGCGAAGGTTCTGGTATGTCCGATAACGTATTAGCAAACAAAACCTTTGTTCCAACGGAAGACGCGTTAGCAAGCGTACTTACGGCAACTTGGTGGAAAGGTAGCGGATACGAAGGTTTAACCGACGGAATAACCAATGCCGACAATGCTCCGGGAAGATTTTCTACCGTAATGAACGCTAGCGGTATGATGGATGCTACTATTGATTTGGGTGGAATTTATAAATTATATGATTTAAAATTCTATTTATACGATAAAGACTCTAACGACGTTTCGGCTACGGTTGGTAACGACTTGTTAATTCAAGTTTATTACAACGGCGCTTGGAAAGACGTTGTTACATGCCCAACAAACGCAGATATAGTTAAAAATTTAGTTGCTAAAGATGGTAATTATAACGATTATCTAATATTTAACTTAGGTGGCGAAAGGGCAGAAAAAATAAGAATTTACATTTCTAGCGCATCTTCTGCTAGTGGTATCACCTACGAAGAAATAGAGTGTAAAGGTTTGTTTGTTGGAGAAGGCACAAAATTAGCGGAAAACGTACTTTTAGGTAAAGCGTTTACCCCAACTGCAGATGCGTTAGCAAGTATGCTTACGGCAACTTGGTGGAAAGGTGGTGGATACGAAACTTTAACCGACGGAATAACCAACGCCGATAACGCTCAAGGAAGATTTTCTACCATAATGGAAACTTCCGGTATGATAGACGCCACTTTAGAGTTAGATGGAATTTACGAATTGTACGACTTAACTTTCTATCTATACGATAAAAATTCTAACGTCGTTTCTAATACCGTAGGTACGGATTTACTAATTCAAGTTTACTACAACGGTTCTTGGAAAGACGTGGTAAATTGCGCTACAAATGCAGATATCGTAAAACACTTAGTAACTGTTAGTGGCGATTATAACGACTATTTAGCATTTAATTTAAACGGCGAAAAAGCCGAAAAAATTAGGCTATATATCTCTGCTTCCGTTACTGCTAGCGGTACAACTCTAGAAGAAATAGCATGTAGCGGTGTAAAAATTGGTAACGGAACACCTGCCAACGTAGATGGAAATATATTAACTAGCGGAGTAGGAGTAAACACAAATGGAACCGTGTCTAGTCAAAATCCAATTGCTAATTTATTTGATGGTAAAGAAGATACTTATGCCGAAGTAACTGGTAATAATGGTAGTTATTTTATTAATATAGATTTTGGTTATCCTAGGTCTATATATTCTCTAAGCATAGTAGAGTTGATATCTAGTACAAATCTAGTAAACGGCTCTCTTGCTACCGCTTCTGATGATACAACTATCCAAGTTTACGTAGATGGTTACTGGTTAACCGTTGCAAGCGGATTTTCTTTAAGTGCAGATGGAGAAACCACTGTAAATCTATATGGAATAGAGTGTTCTCAAATAAAAATTATATTTAACAATACAAGATTGTTCGATGGTCAATCTAACAAAGTATGCGCTAAGATATGCGAAATAAAGTGTAGTGCATTTGCTATGGTAGATCGCACCAATCTATTAAAAGCGTTAAATAAAATAACCTATTCTTCTATGGATAATTATAGTTACGCTTATACCGAAACTTATAAAACTTACGCGCCATACGCATCTAATATAAATGCTACGCAAGAAGAAATAGATGCTTTAACGGAAAAAGTAAATAAATTTTTAGCAAATGCCTAAACCCTTGATAAAGGGTAAAAAACAACGTAAACGCAAAAATTAGATAAAAAATTTTAATAGCGTTAACAATAGGAGATAGAAATGAGAAAATTTTTGATTATTTTACTATCATTTTTAATGGTTTTGAGTCTTTCAGCATGTGTGAGCACAAGACCACTAGATTCTTCTAGTTCTAGCATAAGTAAATCTAGTTCAAATACTTCATCTATTAAAGAAAGTTTGGTTGATTCTAGTTTAGAAGATAGTTTTACTAGTCAAAAAAGCAGTTCAAGTTCTAAACAAACCTCTTCTAGCAAGAGCAGTTCTAGTTCTAAACAAAGTTCTTCTAGCAAGAGTAGTTCAAGTTCTAAACAAAGTTCTTCTAGTAAGAGCAGTTCTAGTTCTAAACAAAGTTCTTCTAGCAAGAGTAGTTCTAGTTCTAAACAAAGTTCTTCTAGTAAGAGCAGTTCTAGTTCAGTAACGACTTCTAGCAGTTCTCAAATTACAAATTACGAACAAGACAATGCTTACGTAAAGTTTGCGTCTTGGGACGTATTATCCACGGGGCAATTGCAAGTTACAATTGAGGATAATGGAAATGCAGGGGAATATATTTTATGGGAAAAGGTTGTCGGTTCTAACGTTTATACTAAAATAGGTCAGTCAATTTATCCAACGATTATAGTAGATAAATTTACTTCTACAAGTGAATATGCAGTTTCGGTTATATCGTTCGTAAACCAAATAGAATCCGAAAAATATATTCTTACTAGCGGTTATCAAGTAAACAATATTTTGGTTGGCAAGGTGTTTGTACCGACGGCAGAAGCTCTTGACAGTGTTTATTCTGAAAATTATGGATATGCTAATCTTACTGATGGAATAAATTATAACGAGTTTTCGGGTAGATATTCTTCCACGGTAGGAAGTGGAATAATGGATGCGACCATAAACTTAAAGGGAAATTACTTACTTGACGAAATAAGATTTTACGATTTTAGACAATCGTTGCAATATGCTGGTTGCGATTTAGAAATTAGCGTTCTTAATAACGGAGAATGGGTTCAAGTTGTAAATTGCGCTACTAATAGTTCAATATCTTCTTATAGAGTAATGGGGGACGGAGATACCGCTTGGATTGCTTTTAACTTAAACGGGGTAATGGCAAACAAGATTAGAATATCTTCTTCTGCTCCAGTTAGCGGAAAATCCATATCTTTTTATGAGATAGAATGTTCTGGAGTTTTCGAATGTGAGTATGAGGGATTTGAAGAAAACGTATTAACTAATAAACAGTTTATCCCTTCAGCAGATGCGGAAAATAAGGTGTACAACGCCACAACGCACGGCTATCCTACTTTAACTGACGGAGTTATTTGGCAGGAAAACACGGGTAGATTCTCAAGCTCTAATAAAGGGATGCTTGATGGAACGATAGATTTAAAAGGGGAATACCTTTTATCAGAATTTAAGATTTACTTATACAAAAATGATTTAACCAAAGCAGGATCTTCTATAACTATAGAGACTTGGTATAATGGAGAATGGACAAAATTGTACGAGGTTGCAAATAGTGATTTTGCACGTTACGTTGTTGACAATCCAAATGATACTTACGGTTATCTATTGTTTAATATGGACGATATTAGAGCAGAAAAAGTAAGGCTATATATTCCTTCTTGTGCGAGTAGCGGATGGATTACCTTTTACGAAGTAGAGTGTTCGGGCGTTAAAGTTGGAACGTGCGGAGAATACAGTGAGGACGTTTTAGTGGGTAAAACCTTTGTAGGAGCAACTGGAGCCGACCCATATAGTGAGTCTACAGGATACGACAAGTTAACGGATAACGTTTTATATCAAGAAGGGGTTGGAAGATTCTCTAACAAGAAAAACGGAGTTGTTGACGGAATGGTAAATCTTGGAGGGATATATAGATTAAATCAATTAAAAATTTACTTGCATACAGGAGCAATTGCAAATGCAGGAAATAGATTGATAATACAGACAATCTACAAAGGAGCAAAAACCACTATAATTGATATCAACAATGCAGAAATGTCAAATTATTTAGTAACCAATACCGATGGAAACACCGGAAAAGATTGGTTAATCTTTGATATGGATAATGTACTAGCAGAACAAATTAGAGTGTATATTCCAACAACCACGTCAAGCGGTTGGGTAACTTTTTACGAGATAGATTGTTCTGGTACTCTTATACAAACTAACGAAAACGTAGAAGAAAACGTTTTACAGGGAGCAACGTCTTCTACAAATGCAACTCAAGGAATTTGCAAACCGCTAACCGAAGTGTTTGGAGGGAAAACGTTTATTCCTACGTCAACGGCTTTAAACAACGTTCTTACAGAAACTTGGTGGAAAGGTAGCGGATACGAAGGGTTGACTGATGGTATAACGAATGCGGATAATGCCATTGGAAGATTTTCAACCGTATTAAAAAGCACAGGAATGATTGATGCTTCAATTAATCTTGGTGGAGTTTACGAAATTTATGATTTAAGATTTTATTTATACGATAAAGATAACTCGGCAACCATATTAAACACTATAGGAAAGAATTTAATTATTAAAGCGTATTATAAAGGAAGTTGGGTAGATATAGTAGCTTGTGAAAATAACGCGTCTATAGCAACGTATTTAGTTACGACAAGTGGAAACTATAACGATTATTTACAATTTACCTTTGATGGGGTTTTAGCAGAGAGAATAAGAGTTGTTATTTCAGGTTCTCAAACTGCTAGTGGAACAACCTTTGAAGAGTTTAAATGTTTTGCTTATAAAACTTATCAAGATATAACTTTAGAAGAAGTGTTTAAAAATAAAACCTTTATTCCTACGTCAACGGCTTTAAACAACGTACTTTCGGCAACGTGGTGGAAAGGAAGCGGATACGAAGGTTTAACTGACGGAATAAGGAACGTTGATAATGCAGTTGGAAGATTTGCAACGATAATGTCAGAAAGTGGAATGGTTGATGCAACGTTAAACTTTGACGGAATTTACGAACTTTACGATTTAAAATTTTATTTATACGATAAAGATAATGCTTCTACAATTTCAACTACTTTTGGTAAAGATTTACTCGTTCAAGTATATTATAATGGTGTTTGGTTAAACGTGGTAAATTGTGCCGATAGTGTGGCAATAGCAAAGTATTTAATTTCCGCAAACGGAAACTATAATGATTATTTACAATTTAATTTAAATGGAATACTTGCAGAAAGAGTAAGAATTTATATTTCGGGTTCTCAAACTTCTAATGGTACAAGTTTCGAAGAGATAACTTGTACAGGATTTAAGGTGACTGATATTACTAATTCTCAAAACGTACTTTCGGCAAAGACCTTTACTCCAACGGAACAAGCGTTGGCAAGCGTGCTTTCGGCAAGTTGGTGGAAAGGTAGCGGATACGAAGGGTTAACCGACGGAATAACTAACGCAGATAATGCCGTTGGAAGATTTTCAACTATAATGAACCTAACTGGTATGGTTGACGCAACGGTTGAGCTTGGTGACATATATGACCTTTACGATTTAAAGTTCCATTTATATGATACGGGTGCTAACGACGTATTGAGTACTGTGGGGGCAAATTTACTTATTCAAACTTATTATAACGGAGCATGGACAGACGTTGTAAACTGCGCAGATAATGCTACAATAGGAAATTATCTTGTTACTAATAACGGAAGTTATAATGATTATTTGCTATTTAATTTAAACGTAACTAAAGCAGAAAAAATAAGAGTATATATTTCGGCTTCCCAAACGGGTAGTGGAACAAGTTTTGAAGAAATAACTTGTTCGGGTTATCTCGTTACACAAACCTCTAACGCGTCTAACGTATTGACAAATGCTCTATCTTTAAAAGCAGGCGGAATTTTAGATAATATGCTTGATGGAGACACCTCAACCTATGCAAAAATTGTTGGGCAAAACGGTAGTTATTACGTACAGTTTGACTTTGATTTGCCAAAAGCCTTAAAAACGTTAAGAATTTACGAAGTGAGTTTGCCAGAAAATTTGATAAACGGAAAATTGTCTTCGGCATCTGACAATACTATTGTCGAAATATATAAAGATGGATATTGGCTAACTGTTGCTAGTAATATTTCGTTAACCGTTGACGGATATACCGTGATAGATTTAAAGGGTATAAAATGCACAAAAATCAGAATAACGTTTAATAATCGTAGAGCGTTTGACGGAGAGACCGATATAAGAAGCGCGGTTATTTCCGAGATAGATTGTACGGCTTGCTATCAACCTTCTAAACTGCAAATGCTTACGTTGTTAAAACAAGCCGGTTTAGACGGAATTGCCAATTATGGATATATAGCCGACCTTAATTATCAAAAATTTAAAGGGTACGCGGCTAATAAATATGCGACTTTAGAAGAGATTGCTAGTTATACGCAAGAAATTCAAAATTACGTTTCTTCCCTTTCTAAATATAAGGTGGTATGGAAAAATTACGACCAAACGACTTTAGAAACGGATAGCGGAGTAATTGGTGGAACAAACGCACAGTATAACGGAAAAACTCCAACTAAACCTGATTCTAACGGAAATGCTTATATCTTTGCTGGTTGGGCAACTTCGGCTAATGGTACGCCAATAGCAATAAAAGATTTGCCTATAATTACCAAAGATACTACTTTTTATGCTATTTTTACCACAAAGAAAATCGTGCAAACTTCTTTGGGATATATAGATGCGTCTACAACTTTATCCGAGGAAGAACAGGCAGAAGTTGACGAAATTCTCTTTGAAAATACTATTAATCATAAAGTATCAGCAACAACCCCTTATGCCGTATCAACGGCAGACCCTTCGGTAATATGCTGTGAGGAAGACGGATACTATTATATGTACGGTACCTATGATACTCCAAATGCCGGACCATATGAGTATGGTATTATTTGTTTCCGTAGCACTAATCTTACCGATTGGGAGCCTATAGGGGCAAATTATACGACCACTACTACTAAAAAAGGTTTTGCCTTT
>JAGAUH010000047.1 GCA_017620875.1 Clostridia bacterium | reverse complement strand
GTAGCAGTTTTGTAACATATTAAGCGAACTAATACCACTTGCGTTTACAGCGTCTAAAAATGCTTTTGTATCGCCGATTGCTAAGGCTTTTTCCGCATCGTCAACTCTCTTATTTTCGTTGTAGAAGTGTAACGCTCTAAGTATTGCTCTACCGCTAAATTTTTCTTTTAATTTATAAACGTTAGATATAAGCGTATCGTATTCTACTTCTCTTAAAACTTTTTTACCAAAGAAAGCGGCAATTTCTTCCATTTCTACTCTAATAGCGGCGTAGTGCTCGGTTAGGGCAGCATGGTTACCACCGGTGTTAGTAATAACTAAAGAATAGCCCTTTGGTGGGGTAAGTTTAGTAATAACGGGTTTAGTAGGCTCGTTAAAATCTAGTTTGGTTAAAGAACCGATACTAATACCGCTTTGGTCTAATAATCCACAAGGTTTACCAAAGTAAACGTTTTCTGCATATTGGCTAATAACTGCCTTAGTAACTTCGTCTAAAACGCCACCAAGGTATAGTTTATTTATAATTTCGCAAACTAGCACTTCGAAAGCAGCAGAACTAGAAACGCCTGCACCTTTAAAGATGTTACTGTTAGTGTGAGCAGTAAAACCGCCGAAAGTATAACCCATATCTTTTAATTTTTGAACAATACCTTTTGTTAAAGCAAGGCTAGTACCGTATTCTTTTTTATTAATTTCGGTTGAACTAATGTCTACCGTTAAAGCAGGGTATCCAACGGAACAAATAGTAATTTTATTATCGTCTGTCTTTTTAACAGCGGCAACTATATCGCAAGAGATAGCGGCAACCATAACTTTACCGTGGTTGTGGTCGGTGTGGTTACCTAAAATTTCTGCTCTTCCGCTAGATGAGAAAAAGTATTCTGGTTTAGAGTTTTCTGCTTTTTCAAAAACCTCTGCAATAAAGTCAAATCTCTTTTCTTGTTCGGCAAGGTTAGCCCTTTCACCGTATAAAATTTTTAAATCCATAACAAAACTTCCTTGTTAAAATTTTTTTATTAACTTTATTATATCAAACGTTGGTGGTTTTGTAAAGATTTTTATTAAAAATAAAATAATTAAAATTGCAAAAAAAATCTTAAAAACGTTTGCAAAGTTGACTATGCTGTGTTATAATAATAAGGCTAATAATACGCACTTATGCTTTCCCGCATCTGTTGCCCTAGGGTTAAAGCGGAAAAATAATGGAGCATAAGGAGGAATAAACGGAGGAAAATATTATGGCAGTAACATCAATGAAACAATTGCTAGAAGCAGGCGTTCACTTTGGTCACCCAACAAGCAGATGGTGTCCAAAAATGGCAAAGTATATCTTTGGCGAAAGAAACGGTATTCACATTGTAAACTTACAATTAACCGTTGATTTAATCGAAGAAGCGTACAATTTCGTAGTAGAAAGCGTTAAGGCTGGTAAAGACGTACTATTCGTAGGAACGAAAAAGCAAGCTCAAGAAGCTATTAAGCAAGAAGCAGAAAGATGCGGAATGTACTACATTAACTCTAGATGGTTAGGCGGTACTTTAACCAACTTTAAAACTATCAGAACGAGAATTGACAGATTAAATAAACTTGACAATATGGAAAAGTTAGGCGAATTTGACCTACTTCCTAAAAAAGAAGTTTTAGAACTTAAAAAAGAAAGAGATAAATTACTTCTTAACTTAGGCGGAATTAGAGAAATGAACAGGATTCCTGGAGTTATGTTCGTTGTAGACCCTAGTTGCGAAGATATTGCAGTTGCAGAGGCTAAAAAATTAAATATCCCTGTAGTTGCTATTACCGATACTAACTGTAACCCAGAAGACGTAGATTACGTTATCCCTGGTAACGACGACGCTATTAGAGCAGTAAACCTAATTGCTTCTTTCATTGCAGACGCAGTTATCGAGGCTAAAGAAGGCGCAGACGCAGTTAGAAGAAACGTTGTAGAAGAAACTGCAGAAGTTAAAGAAGAAACTATGGCAGAAGCCGTAGAAGAAATTAAACCAGAAGACAAAGCAGAATAATTAACGATAATAAGGAGGCTAAAAATGGCTATCGAAATAAAAGCAAAAGACGTTATGGAACTTCGTAATTTAACGGGTGCAGGAGTTATGGACTGTAAAAAGGCTCTTGCAGAATGCGAAGGCGATACTCAAAAAGCAATAGATTATTTAAGAGAAAAAGGAATTGCAAAGGCTGCTAAAAAAGCAGGTAGAATTGCTGCAGAAGGCGTTGTAGACAGTTATATTCACGCTGGTGGAACAGTTGGTGTTTTACTAGAAGTTAACTGCGAATCAGACTTCGTTGCAAGAGGACCTCAATTTAAAGAGTTAGTACACGATATTGCTCTTCATATTGCAGCATCTAATCCTCTTTACGTAAAAGAGACAGACGTTCCTGCAGAAGTATTACAAAAAGAAAAAGATATTTTAAGGGCTCAAGCATTAGAAGAAGGCAAGCCAGAAAAAATTATCGATAAAATGGTAGAAGGAAGAATTAAAACTTTCTATCAAGACAATTGTTTACTTTGCCAAAAATTCGTTAAAAATCCTGACCAAACAGTAGGGGAATTAATCACTTCTGCTATTGCCGTTATCGGAGAAAAAATCGACGTAAGAAGATTTGTTCGTTACGAAATGGGTGAAGGATTAGAAAAGAAAAACGAAGATTTAGCAGCAGAAGTAGAAAAGCAAATCAACGCTCAAAAGAACTAATTAATTTAAAAGAGGCATAATTTTTTGCCTCTTTTTTTAAAAATATGGAGAAAAATATGAGTCAAGCAAAATACAAGAGAGTAATTATTAAAATTAGCGGAGAAGCGCTATCCGGTTCTAAGGGTAACGGATTCGACCACGATTATATCGACAAAGTAGTAGACCAACTTTTAGAAGCGAGAAAACTTGGCGTAGAAATTGGTATTGTCGTTGGTGGCGGTAACTTTTGGAGAGGTAGACAAGGTGGCGAAATGGATCGTAGCCAAGCCGACCATATTGGTATGCTTGCTACCGTTATGAACGCGCTTGCCTTACAAGACGCTATCGAAAGAAAGGGCGTGCCTACTAGGGTGCAAACCGCTTTAACTATTACCAGAGTTGCAGAACCTTACATTTTAAGGAGAGCGCTAAAACATTTAGAAAAGGGCAGAGTAGTTATTTTTGCTTGCGGAACGGGTAATCCGTTTTTCTCAACGGATACTGCGGCAAGTTTAAGGGCGGCGGAAATTAAAGCCGACGTGTTACTTCTTGCTAAAAATATAGACGGTATTTACGATAGCGATCCTAAACTAAATCCTAACGCTAAAAAGTACGATAAAATTGCTTATATCGACTTTATTAAGCAAGGTTTAAAGGCTATGGATACAACGGCGGTTACAATGTGTATGGAAACTAAAATTCCTATTTTAGCCTTTGGTTTAGACGAAGAAAACGCTATTGTAAAAGCAGTTAAGGGCGAAAGTTTAGGCACTTGGATTTGTTAGTTGTCTTTTTCGCACTAAATAAAGTGGGTCGAACGTTATCGTTTAACCTATTGTTAAACAAGATAAATTAAGTAAAAAATAAAAAACTAGGCTATATATCACTTTTTAGCCAAAAAATATAAAGGAGACTAAAAAATGGCAGTAGATATAGAACAAGTAGAAATGCTTCTTATGGAAAGCGAAGAAAAAATGGAAAAGACCGTTAGCGTGTTAAAGGAAGAATATATCCAATTAAGAATTGGTAGAGCAAACCCACACGTTTTAGATAAGGTTTTAGTAGATTACTACGGCGAAATGACGCCTATAAATCAAACTGCAAACATTTCCGTTCAAGATGGTAAATGTTTAGTTATTTCACCTTGGGATAAATCTTTAATTAAAAATATGGAAAAGGGTATAACCATTGCAAATATTGGTTTAACACCTTCTAACGACGGTAACGTTATAAGACTTGTTTTTCCTGACCTTACTCAAGAAAGAAGAAAAGAAATAGTTAAACAAGTTAAAAAAATGGCAGAAGATAGTAAAGTTGCTATTAGAAACGTAAGACGTGACACTTTAGACGCTTTAAAGAAGATGAAAACCGCTAAAGAAATTACCGAAGACGAATATTCTAATTGGGAAAAAGACGTAGATAAAACTACTTCTTCTATGGTAGACACTATCGATAAACTAAGCCAAGAAAAAGAAAAGGACGTAATGACCGTATAATGAAAATACCTAAACACGTTGGTTTTATTATGGATGGCAACGGCAGGTGGGCAAAACTTAGGGGTAAACCAAGAACTTTTGGTCACCAAAAGGGCGCCGACGCTATTTATAACGTTGTAAACGGTTGCTATAAAAGGGATATTAAAGCCGTTTCTTTATATGCTTTTTCTACGGAAAATTGGTCTAGACCAAAAGAAGAAGTAGATAAAATTTTCGATTTGCTTGCAAAGTTTTTAAAAAAATACACAAAAACTTTAATTAAGCACGAGGCAAGGTTAAATATCTCTGGGGATAAATCTCAATTGCCAGAACGTTTGGTAAAAGAAATAGACAAGGTTATAGAAAAAACCAACCATTTTACGCAAAAAACGCTTAACATTGCGTTAAATTACGGCTCTAGGACAGAAATTGTTAGGGCAGTAAACAATATTATAAAGGAAGGCGTTTCCGATATTTCAGAAGAAGAATTTTCTAAATATCTTTATACCGCAAATCTTCCAGACGTAGACCTTATTGTAAGAACTAGTGGCGAAAGCAGATTGAGTAACTTTTTACTTTATCAAAGCGCTTATGCAGAACTATATTTTACAGACGTTTTATGGCCGGATTTTTCCGAAGAAGAATTAGATAAGGCACTAGTTTGGTACGACGGTAGAGATAGACGCTATGGTAATATCAAATGATTAAAAGAATTATTTCCGGTGCGGTTTTAATTGGTCTTATAATAGGTATGTTTTTTATAAGACAATTAAACGTTATGTACTTTAGTTTGTTTATAGGGATTATGGCAATTGCAGGCACTTTAGAGTTTATGCTTGCAAGCAAAAAACTTAGTATTGCACAAAGCATACTAACGGGACTATTACCCGTGTTTATTTTCGAAGGGTATATTTTTGCCGATTCTTTAGGGGTATCTTTTGCAAGACTTTTTGCTTACGTTGGCGCGGGATACGTATTTTTACAACTAGCAGTTTTGGTTTTAGATTATAAGCATAGCAAACTAGACGGATTTGCCTTTTCGCTTGTATGCGCGGTATATCCAACGGTATTGCTTTTGCCTATGACGTATATAAACGACTTTGAGTATAATAGTCTAGTTGCATTAATTATGTGTTTCGTAGTTCCACCTTGCGCAGATACGTTTGCTTATTGGGTAGGCATTAGCGTAAAGGGTAAAAAACTTTGCCCAGAAATTAGCCCTAAAAAGACTATTAGCGGTGCTATAGGCGGACTTATTGGCGGAATTGTAGGTGCAATTGCACTATACTTTATAGCAAAGGCAAGTGGAATTTTAACTTACGATTTAGCAATGCCAGGCTGGTTATTGTTTGGACTTATCGGTTTGTTTGGCGCGCTTTTATGCGAAACGGGCGACCTTGTAGAAAGCATTATAAAAAGGCAACTTGGCATAAAAGATATGGGTAAACTTATCCCAGGTCACGGCGGTATTTTAGATAGAATAGACGGCATTATTTATACCGTACCGTTTATTTATTTAATATTTACTTTAATTTAAGAATAAATTATCAACTAAAGAAATAAAATTAAATTACTCAACGGTTTTGTTGAGTAATTTTATTAAAAGGACGATATGATTAAAATAGCATTATTTGGTTCTACCGGTTCTATTGGTACGCAAGTTTTAAACGTTGTTAATAGATATCCTAATTTGTATAAAATTATATCTTTAACGGCAAACGACAACGCAAAAGAACTAGAAAAACAAATAAATATATACAAGCCACGCGTTGCGGTAATAACCAATCCAGAAAAGGTTAATCAAATTAAAGAAGTGGGGGATACCACGCTTTATTTTGGGCAAAACTCTTTAGAGCACGCTTTGTTAGAAGACGCAGATATCGTTTTTGTTGCGTTATCTGGGTTTGTGGGTTACAAAATAGTATACTCGGCTCTTTCTATGAATAAAAGGGTGGCACTAGCAAACAAAGAAAGTTTAGTATCTGGTGGCGAACTAATTACTAAAATCGGCAAAGGCGAACTTATCCCCGTGGATAGCGAGCATAGTGCAATTTGGCAATGTTTAAACTTTAATAGAGATAAAGAATTTAAGCATTTACTTTTAACTGCTAGTGGCGGTGCGTTTAGGGCTATGACTAAACAAGAAATAGCCGAAATGCCTGCAAGCAAAGCCTTAAATCACCCAAATTGGAAAATGGGTAAAAAGATAACCGTAGACTGTGCTACTATGATGAATAAGGGGCTAGAAGTAATAGAAGCAAAATGGCTTTTTAACACTAGTTTAGATAAAATAAAAGTTGTAGTTCATCCACAAAGTATAATACACTCTATGGTTGCTTTTAAAGACGGCGTTACTATGGCTCAACTAAGTTATCCTACAATGGAAATACCTATCCAACTAGCCTTAACTTATCCTAATAGGTTAGAAACGGGTACTGCCGATTACGATTTTTATGGCAAAAGTTTAACCTTTGAAGAATTAGATACCGTAAAATTTCCTTGCTTTAAATTGGCCCTAGATAGTGCTAAAGCCGGCGGAAATATGCCTTGCGCTATGAACGGGGCAAACGAGCAAGCGGTAAAAATGTATCTAGAAGGTAAAATAAAGTTTTACGATATATCTAACGCAATAGACCACGTTTTACAAAAGACTATAAAAATAAGTCAACTTTCTACCCAAGTTTTACTAGAAACCGATTTAAAATCTAGGGCTTTGGTTAAAGAATTTTTTGGAGATATTTAATGAAGTTTTTATATATTTTAATCGCTATATTAATACTACTTATAATGATAACCGTGCACGAGTTTGGTCATTATATAGTAGGCAAACTTTTTAAGTTTAAAATAAACGAGTTTGCTATTGGTATGGGGCCTGCACTACTAAAAAAGACAAAGAAAAACGGCGAAATATTTTCTATAAGAGCCTTTCCTTTAGGTGGGTTTTGCGCTTTTGAAGGGGAAGACGAAGATAACGAAAATCCTAACGCGTTTAACAACAAAAAGCCTTGGCAAAGAATACTCGTTTTAATTGCCGGCGCTACTATGAACTTTATACTTGCGCTATTTATTATTATAATAACGTTTTCTTGCTATGGTAAAGCGGTTTATCAGGTGGTAGAAGTGCACGATAATCCTAGTTATACTCAAGTTTTACAAGACGGCGACGGGCTATTGGAAATTAACGGCAGAAAAATCTTTTTATCTACCGATTTAATAAAGAGTGTAGACGGGCTTTCCGCAGGGGATACCGTTAAAGTAAAAGTTTTAAGAAACGGTAAAGAAATTACCGAAACGCTTACTTTACAACATAATGCAAACGCTAAAAATTCTAGTGATATGGCTAGTTTTTTAAAGGCGATAGGCGTTGCCACTTTTACAGAGTTTAGCGTTGTAGACGAAAGTAAATCGCCTTTTTCCAGTGGTGATTATTTATTGTATTTTTCTTTGGACGGAACTAAAGACAAAAGTAAGTTGGTTAGGGTTTATAATGAAAAAGAACTTATAGAGCGACTAATTTATAAAAATTTAGAAAAGACAATAGAGAATACTATTGGCGACACTATTACTTTTTATACGCAAAATTTAAATGATTGGACACCTAATAATTCAGAAATTGTTAATTTAAGCGAGTCTATAACCATAACTTTACCTCACAATTGGGAAGGCATAAAATATAACGACAATCTTTTAAAAACAGAATTTGGTTTCGAAACCTCATTTTATTTAAGGCTTTCTTCTTTTAAATATAAAGCGCCTTTCTTTACAAGGCTAGGCGAAAGTTTTGTTTATTCTTTTAAAATTGGCGGTACCATTTTAGAAACCCTTGGCGAACTTTTAACGGGAAAACTTAGTTTAAATAGTGTCGGTGGACCTATTACCACAATAAAAACCACTAGCCAAGTGGTAAGTTACGGCTTTGAGTATATTTTAGAAATTATTGCCTTTATCGGCGTAAACCTTGCAGTATTCAACTTGCTACCTATCCCTGCCTTAGATGGTTCTAGGGTGATATTTACCACTATAGAGTGGATATTTAAAAAGCCCGTTCCTAAAAAGGTAGAAGCAATTATTCACGGCGTCGGGTTAGTGTTGTTGTTAGGGTTTTCTATAATGGTAGATATATTGCAATTCTTTTAAAATTTTAAACTTCCTATAAACTTCGCAATACTGCGTTACTGCCAAATTTTTAAACTTTAGTGACCAACAAGGTCTACCAAATCTTAAAAATTTGTCG
>JAGAUH010000046.1 GCA_017620875.1 Clostridia bacterium | reverse complement strand
TGAAATTGACGAAAAGGAAACTCTAGTTATTTTTTACGGGAAAGACGTTTTAGAAGACGAAAAAGATAGTTTAGAAAATGCTTTATACGAAAAATATCCGCTTATGGACATTGCTTTTATAAATGGGGAACAAGACGTGTTTAGTTTTGTTTTATGTATAGAATAAATTTTAATCCCCCTACTATTGTAGAGGGATTTTTATTTTATTATTTTTTGCGTTTTATTTTATAAAAGAGTTTAACAAATAAATATTCTGGAATAATTAAAAGTATAAACGATAAATTAAAACTTACAACTAACGGCATTGCTTGGAAAAAGAAATATGGCAAACACAAAAACGCCGTATACACGCCAAACCTTATAACAGTTCTCAGTAGCACTTTGCCGTAGTCTTTACAAGTTATATTTTTTAGCACGAACAAGTTTGTTATTATTGCGTTAAACACAACGCTAAGTATTCCTGCAGAAGTAACGGTAACGAAAAAATAATCGTAACCAATAGTAAAAGATAAAGCAAATATTAACGCTTGTAAAAACACTAAGGATATTAGCGAGCCCATTGCCGCTTTAAAAAGTTGCCTATATATCCTTAAAGTATCTTTTACGGGGTTAAAATGAGAAGAAGAATTGCCGTCTAGATATATTGCTTCTATCTCTAAAACGCCAATAGGAATACCTTGTCTATCCGCGTGGTATAATACGTTTAACTCATAATCGTAATGGTTACCTTTTACGGTAAGTAACCAATCGGCTTGGTCTATACTAAACCCCCTTAAACCAGATTGATTATCTATAAAATAATGCCCCGTTAGCATTGTGTAGATAAACCTAGATAAACTATTGCCAAATTTAGAACGGAAAGGTATATCTTTAGAAAGAAGCCTTGTGGATAAAACAATTTTATCGCCCTGCTCTAATTTTTGAGAAACCCTTATTATATCTTCTACTTTGTGTTGTCCGTCGGAATCGGCGGTGATAAAGTATTTGCAATCTAGATAATTTTGTTTTATATACGCTATACCCGTTTTTAAAGCAGAACCTTTACCTTTGTTTTTTTCGTGAGAAACAACGTCTGCAAAGGCTTTTACTTGCTCGAATATAGGCGTATATTCTTCTCCACTGCCATCGTTTACGACAAGGACTTTAAAATGCGTATTTAGTTGGCTAACAATTTTTACAAGTTGAATATCAGGCTTGTAACTTGGGATAAGAACAACGGTGTTCATATTTCTCCTTAGTTTTTATCTTTAGAATTTTTACCTTGTGAGGTTATTATGTTATACACACCAAAATCTACTTGTGATTTTTTATCGGAAGACAATTTTGATGAAGAATTTACCATTTTAGAAAACCAATTATCACTTTATAGACAAAGTGGTTTTTTAAACTGCCACGATGGTGTTAAGTTAAATTATAAGTATTATTTAAATAAAAACGCAACGAAAAACGTTGTTATTGTACACGGATTAAGCGAGTTTATAAGAAAATATCACGAAATGATATATTTTTATTTAAATAATAATTGTAACGTTTTTATTTACGAGCAACGTTATCACGGATATAGCGATAGACCTATTTTAAATTACGATTTAATACACGTAGATAGTTTTGACGACTACGTTAAAGATTTATCTACCTTTATTGATACCGTAGTAAAGGCAAAAAACGATTTACCTATATGCCTATTTTCGCACTCTATGGGCGGAGCAATAGTTGGTTTATACTTACAACAAAACCCTACGACAATAGATAAAGCGATTTTTTGCGCCCCTATGATTTGCCCTACTATGCAAAACGTACCTAGAATTATTATGCGAAACTACGCTAAAAGTTACGCTAAAAAAACTAGTTGGGACACGCCTTTTAAATATTCTCACACCTTTAACCCAAACGTTAAGGTAGAAGAAAGCAACGATTTGAGCGAAAAAAGATTTTTAATGAATTTATCTAGTAGAATTTTAGACGACCACAACAAATGTTCTGCCTTTAGCAATAAATGGATTTACGAGGCGACTTTTTTACAAAGTAAATTAATTAAAAAATG
>JAGAUH010000045.1 GCA_017620875.1 Clostridia bacterium | reverse complement strand
TTTATTTTGCTTTTGTCAATTATTTTTGATAAATAATGAAAATTTAGTTTTTTACCTATTACACGCACTTAGTTAATATTAATAATTTGATTATTTTCCATTTTAAATTATCTTACAAAATAAATGATAGTTTTATTATTCTTTGTTTTTATATCACAAATAGTAAATCCCCTTATTAAAGGGGATATATAATTAACTTTTTAAATTGTTTAATTCCGTTTCGAAAATGGTTAAATGAAGTTGCTCGTCCATAATTATTCTTCCAAGTAATTTTTTTAGACTATCGTTTTGAGTATGCTCTATAATTTCTTCGTATAGCCTAATTGCGTTTTGCTCGGCTAAGATATTGTCCGATAAAAACTTTAATACGTTTTCTTGATAGTTAGCGTAAGAACCATTCCAAAAGTTATACGCGCCCGAATATAAAGGTTTACCACCAAAAAACACTATTGCTTCTCCTATGAGTTCTTGGTGTTTCATTTCGACGATAGAAATTTTAGAAAGTAACGTTGCTAAGTTGCTATTTTTATTACCTACCATTAAGTGTTGATAAATATAAGTTGTAAGACTTGTAAACTCGCTATTTTTACCGCCAAAACTCTCCATTAATAGTGCCATTGTGTTAGGACTAATTTTTCCACTTAATTCTGGATAAGGCAAATTAATACTATAATTATACTCCATAACAAAACCCCTTACCCTTTAATTTATTTTACTTTTTAAAACTTTGTTACAAGTTGTTGCAAAAAAGATAAAAAGCATATATAATTTTTACAGGTGAATTATGACTTTACAACAACTTTTATCCCCTGCGAGAAGGGCTATAGAACAATACGATATGATTAAAGAAGGCGACAAAATTGCCGTTGGGTTATCAGGTGGAAAAGATAGCATTGCCTTACTTTGCATTATGGCGGGGTTAAAAAGATTTTACCCTAAGCATTTTGACCTTTGCGCAATAACCATAGATATGGGATTTGATTATGACGAAAAAGAAAAACAAGAAATAAAAGAACTTTGCGATAGTTTGGGCGTTGAGTGGATAATAGAAAAAACTGATATTGCCCAAATACTTTTTGAAGAACGAAAAGAAAGCAACCCTTGTAGTTTATGCTCTAAAATGCGTAGAGGCGCGCTTTGTACAGTTTCGCAAAAATACGGATATAATAAAATTGCTTTAGGACACCACGCGGACGACTTGATAGAAACGTTTTTCTTGTCTATGTTTTACGAAGGAAGACTTTCTACCTTTGCGCCCGTAACCTATATGTCTAGGACAGACATGTGGGTAATTAGACCAATGATTTTATTAGAAGAAAAAGATATTATTTCTTTTACTAAAGACAAACCTATTTTACACAACCCTTGCCCTGCGGACAAAACAACCCAAAGAGAATATATTAAAAATTTATTAAACGAGATAAAAAAAGATATACCTTTTGCTAAAAAAAGAATACACGGCGCTATAACTAGCCCCGACAGATACAACCTTTTTGATAAGTTTTTAAAAGACTTAAAAAAGGACGATTAATTTACTTTTTTGATATATAGACCGACTTTTTAACAAAAAAAATGCCAAAACCCAGTAGTTTTGGCATTTTTGTTTTACTATTTAATTATAAACTTTTTAAGGTTTCTTGAACTAGTTTCATATCTACTTTACCTGCGAAATTTATTTTAAAATGTTTCATAACGCTAGGGATAGATTTATCTTCTAATTTTAAAATTTCTTGTTTAATTTCTTCTTGAGAAAGAAGTTTAGGAAGATATTGTTTTACAACTTCTAATTGCAAATCTATTTCTTTTGCACTTTCTTCTCTACCACCTTTTAGGTAGCCTTCTTTTTCTTCGATAAGTTCTTTTTCTACTTTTTTAACAACGTTTATGCTATCTTGCTCGGTTAGTTCCGTGCCAACCTTTTCGGTTTTAAGTAACATAAGTTTTGAAATAATTGCGTTGTAAGCAGAAACTGCCGCGCTATTACGCGCTTTCATAGCCTCGATTTTTACTTTTTTAAATTCTTCTAAAGTCATAATTTACTCCTTATACGTTTTTATTTTTCTTTATAATATAATCTACAATGACAATACCCCTCGAAATTAGGGTCTTTAATTTGCTCTTTAAATTCTTCGCACATACATTTGTTTTCTGGTAGTTTGCCAAGTTTGCAAGGACAAAATCCATCTTTTTTTGCTAAGCCTTCTTGGATAAGTTTTACGTGTTGCTTATCTTCGTTAAACCTTACTTTCATGTTACACCTCAAAATATTTAATGTTTTCTTCTGATATGATAGAACAAATTTCGCTAATTAATCCCCTACAATTTCTAACGGTATATTTTAGCGTTTTGTTTTTACCTTGTATTTTAACAACGACTTTTACGTCGCCCGGATAAAAAGATAAAATATCGTATAATTCTTCTAAATCGTCTTCTTTCTCCGGTGGAATAATTAGACCGATATATTGTTGCTTTGGTTTTTCTAAAGCGATAGTAGGTTGCTCTTTTTCTACCAAGTTTACCATATTATCAACCGATATACTAGCAGGTCTACCTTCTCTTAGTTGTAGTTTACCGCTTATTATTACAACGTTATCTACTTGAGCAAGTTCGTTAAACTTTTCGTACATTTTAGGGAACATAACACACTCTATTTCACCATATAAATCTTCTAGGGTAAATATGAGCATATAAGCGCCGTTTTTTGTAGTTAGTTTTTTAGTTTGCGTTATTATTCCGCCAATTTTAACGGGCATATCGTGTTTAATATCGCTATTAGAATTATCTACTTGCTCTAAGCCTTCTTCTTCGTCTTGAACAGTAACGAACATATCCGACTTATGCGGAAGCGCTGACATTTGGTCTAAAAAGGCATTTAACGGATGCCCTGAGATGTAAACGCCTGCAACTTCTTTTTCGTGAGAGAGTTTTTCCTTTAAAGAAAACTCTACCACTTGCGGATACTCTACTTCTATAACGTTTGCTTGTTCTCCAAACATTTCAAATATGCTAAATTGGTTTGCAGTAGAAGACTTATACATAGAAGTTGCTTTTTCCATAATTTCTTCGTACACTAAAATTAGTTGTCTACGATTTTTACCAAAGCAATCGAACGCACCTGCATAAATTAAGTTTTCTACTAATCTAGAATTTATGTTTGCAGTACAACGCTTGCAGAAATCTTCTAAGGAAGTAAATTTTCCTTTTTCTTTTCTTTCTTCTATAATAGCGTCTATTACGGTAGTTCCTATACCCTTAACCGCCGCTAAACCGAACCTAATTTTATTATTTTTTGTTGTAAAGTGAGTTCCACTTTCGTTTATATCAGGGGGTAAAACTTCTATCTTTTTACTTTTTACGTAGTTTACGTAGTGCTTTATTTCGTCCATTTTTGTAATACGGTTATTTAAGATAGCCGTCATAAATTCGGCAAAATAATAGCATTTTAAATATGCAGTTTGATACGTTACGACCGAATACGCCGCCGCGTGTGATTTGTTAAAGGCGTATTTTGCAAAGTCTTTCATTTCCGACCAAATTTGCTTTGCAACGTTTTCCGGTACGCCGTTTTTTAAACAGCCCGGTATTGCAGGAATAACCTTGCCGTGATTATCTACGCTTTCGGCTCTACCATTGATAAACACTGCTTCTTCCCTTTCCATTTCGTCGACTTTCTTTTTACCCATCATTCTACGGACGATATCCGCTTGCCCTAAAGAATAACCTGCAAGTTCCTGAACAATTCTCATAACTTGCTCTTGGTAAACGATACAACCATAAGTTTGCTTTAAAATAGGCTCTAATAGTGGGTGAGCAAAAGTTACTTTTTCCGGGTTGTGTTTACTTTCGACAAACTTGCCAATAGAATCCATTGGACCCGGTCGATATAAACTAACCGCCGCAACTATATCTTCTAGACAGGTTGGTTTTAGTTGCCTTAAAAACGCCTGAAAGCCTGCGGATTCTATTTGGAATATTGCCTCCGTGTCGCCACTAGAAATAAGTTCGTAAACCTTTGGATCTGCGTATAAATGGTCGAAAGTTACGTCTACATTATAATTTTCTTTAACGTATTCGATACACATTTTAATATCTGATAAGTTCCTTAGCCCTAAAAAGTCCATTTTTAAAAAGCCTAAGTGTTCTAGTTCTACACCGACGTAACTAGTGGTAATATCGTCGCCGTTACGAGATAGTGGCATTTGGTCGTCTAGCGCCCTACTACCTATTAATACTCCGCACGCGTGTGTAGACGCTTGCCTTGGCATATCTTCTAGTTTAGCGGCAATATCTATAACTTGTTTTATGTTAGGATCGTTTTGATATATATTTACTAATTCTGGCACGGAATAATCCACACCTTTAGAATCGTTGTAAAAACCAAAAACTTTTTGCAATATGTTTGGTCTTTTAATTTCTATTTCCACGCCGTTTTTTACAATTTTACTCGGAATACTTTTTGTAATTTTATCTAGGTCGGCATAAGGAACTCTTAAAACTCTACCAACGTCTTTAATAGCGTTTTTTGCCGCCATAGTACCAAAAGTAACAATTTTTGCAACGGAATCCGCGCCGTATTTTCTTTTAACGTATTCAATAACTTCTTGCCTACGACAATCTTCAAAGTCGATATCAAAGTCGGGAGCGGATACTCTTTCGGTGTTTAAAAAACGCTCGAAATATAGGTCGTATTTTAGTGGATCTATATCGGTTATACCAATTAGATACGCTACTAGCGAACCTGCGCCCGAACCACGACCAGGACCAACTGAAATACCCATTGCTCTCGCTTGGAAAATGTAGTCCCAAACTATTAAATAGTACTCTATATATCCAAGACCGTGTATAACGCCGAGTTCGTACTCAACTCTATCTCTTATTTCTTTAGTTTCTTTTCCGTACTTTTTTGCTATTCCGTCGTTTACTAAATCTCTTATATATTCTAGTGGTGTTTGACCGGTAGGCGGTGCAAACCTTGGGTGTTTATAGTTTCCGTAATCGAATTTGTAGTTGCATTTTTCGGCAACTTCTAGCGTGTTTGTTAAACACTTTTCTTCCCCGGGAAATAAAGACAACATTTCGTCGTAAGACTTAAAATAAAATTGGTCGCCCGTAAACTTAAATCTATTAGGATCGTCCATAGTCGTTTTTGTGTTTATACAAAGCATAACTTCGTGCACGTAACTAT
>JAGAUH010000044.1 GCA_017620875.1 Clostridia bacterium | reverse complement strand
TTTTATACTAGGATTTGGACAAACAACGTTGATTGCACTAATAATGCAGCAATAATTACCAATTTGATAAAACCTACTGGTGCTAATAAAGACTATTTATCGATTAATTTAAATTGAACTAGGGCAGAAAGGATTAGGATTTATATTTCGGCACCATCTTCTACGGTGGGTATTTCTTTTCAAGAAATAGAATGTTCGGGTAAATACGAGTCTGCTTATACGGGTGAGAGTTCTTTTAGCGCTGATATATTAAGCAAGAAAACCGTAACGGGTGGAGCAAGTGCTCCCGCTTTTAGTGATACTTACGGGTATGATAAGATGACAGACGATACTCTTGGTGATAGTGGTAGGTTTTCTAGTTCAAAAAATACCGCTGTAACAGCAACGATAAATTTAGAAAAAGATTATAGGTTGGGTGTTATTAAATTTAGCATGTTTAGTGGTGGACTTGCTAATATGGGTACTAGTTTAACAATACAAGCAATTTATAAAGGAAAAACTACAACTATTTTAAGCGTAACGCAAGATCAAATGGCTAACTACGTTGTTGATAGCAGTTTAATGTTTAATTTAAATGACGTTATAGCACGAAGTATAGTGATTTCTATTCCAGAATGTGACACAAGCACTGGATATACTACCTTTTACGAGGTGGATTGTTCGGGATATACGTTTAATTCTGTTATAGCAAATGACAATTTACTATCTGGCAAAACCTTTGTACCCACAGCTACTGCATCAAGTAAAGTGCTTAACGCTGATTGGTGGAATGGTAGTGGATACGAGGGGCTAACCGATGGTATCAAAGATAAGGAACAGGAAGGTAGATTTTCGACAGTACAAAATAATACTGCAATGATGGATGCAACCGTAGACTTAGGCGGTGTTTATAGATTAGATAACATTAGGTTTTATTTGTATGATACTCAGGTGAACGTTGCAGATACAACTTTGGCAGGCGCAAATTTGCTTATTCAAGTTTATTATAGTGGAAATTGGACAGATTTAGTAGATTTAAATAGCAATGATGAAATAGGTGATTATTTAAGAGGTAGTAATACCGCAGCTAATAATGATTATTTAATGTTTAGTTTAAGTGGGACGTTGGCAGAAAAAATTAGATTTGAAATTACTTCTCCAGCATCTGCTAGCGGAATTACTTTTGATGAAATAGAGTGCTATAGTAGTTACGACCCAACAAACAAATACACGGTAACGTGGGCTACGGGAGGGGGTAAGTGGAGTGATAGCACCACTACTAACAAGACGACCACTGTCGCACGTGGTTCTACCCCTATTGCACCAGAAACTCCAACAAAAACGGGGTATAGTTTTAATGCTTGGACCCCAACTATTGGGGCTATAACAGGGGCAAAAACTTATACTGCAACTTGGACTGCAAAAACTTATACGGTAACCTTTAATGCAAATGGTGGAACTACCCCTACAGAAAGTAAATCTGTAACTTATGGTAGTACTTATAGTGATTTACCAACCCCAACAAAAACGGGTTATTCGTTTAATGGTTGGTACACTGCAAGTTCTGGTGGTAATAAAGTTACTTCTAATACAACTGTTACAATAACGTCCGCTCAAACTTTGTATGCACAATGGACTGCTAATACTTATACGGTAACGTTTAATGCAAATGGTGGAACTACCCCTACAGCAAGTAAATCTGTAACTTATGATAGTACTTATGGTGATTTAGCAACCCCAACAAGAGATGGCTATACATTTAAAGGTTGGTACACTGAAAGTTCTGGTGGTACTGAGGTTACTTCTAATACAACTGTTACAATAACGTCCGCTCAAACTTTGTATGCGCAATGGACAATAATAACGTATGATATTACTTTTGGGGTAACACTTAAAGACTACGCTGGTTATTGGTATTACGATTATTCTGATGGAGATCCCACAGATATTGACGAAATAAGCGAAGGCGACAAGGTTATTACCGTGCCTATATATTCAAAAATTTATATTCCAGAGGGTTCCCCAGGTACGTTTATTATCGAAGACCAACAAGGTAACGGTATGTATAAAGTAACTATGGTTGGTTTAGGAAACGATACGGTTAATAGTCCTAGACAGTATTTGTATAGGTGGAGAAGATGGACAGAAAACGGAAACGTTTTATCTCTTGGAACAAATGAGCGTATAGAAATAACTTCTAACAGAACTTTTATTTCTGTTTTCGAAAAGCAATTTAGGGTAGACGTCCCTAATAATATTAATTATGGTAGCGTAACGTCTTCTTTAACGTATACTTTAAAAGAAGAAGATAGGAAGCCGGATGATTGGGAATATACGTCTTTTTTCGTTAAAGAGGGAGCAACGGTTTCTGTAACTAATAACGTTTTAACAATAAAAGATACGGAAAATAATATCAGTACTACTTATGCAACTTTAACACCAAACCCGATGGCAAATACTGCGCAATATACTTATGCTTTTGGTGGTTGGTCTAAATCAAGTGGTACAATAACAGGGGTTACCACAATTACCCCATCCTTTACAAGAACAATAAATAATTACGACGTAACTTTTACCGTGGTGGGTGGAACCTATGGTAAATTAAATGCAACTTCTACTTTTAACGTTGCATATGGAACTTCAATTACTACGTCTGATAATACTATTACAGTTTATAATACAACTAGAACGGCTAGTATAAAAGAAGTTACAGGATACGTCTCTACATTCGAAGGCTGGTCAGGTGTACCAAATAATAATATGGTAACAGGTAACGTTAACGTAACTGCCACTTTTTCGGGTACGCCTATCGATTATACTATTGCGTTTAACAACAATGGTGGTAGCGGAAGTATGGCAAGTTTAGCAATGACTTACGACGTTGCTAAAAATTTAACGGCAAACACCTTTACAAGAACGGGATATACCTTCTTAGGTTGGTCAAAAAGTAGTACGGCAACAACCGCAACTTATACCGATGAGCAAAGCGTTAAAAATTTAACTACAACAAATAACGGAACGGTAACCTTATACGCAGTATGGAGCATAAACAAATATACCATTACGTGGAAAAATGAAGACGGAACGGTATTAGAAACTGATACAAAAGTACCGTATGATACAACTCCAAAGTACGACGGAGCAACCCCAACCAAAGAGGCAGATGCTCAGTACACTTATACCTTTAACGGTTGGTCACCTGAAATCGTAGCTGTAACTGGAGATGCAATTTATACTGCTCAGTTTACCAGCACGGTAAATAAATATACGATCACTTGGAAAGACGGTAACACAATCTTAAAGGAAACCTCAGTTGAGTATGGCTCTACACCAAGTTACGGTGGAACGCCAAGTAAAACAGGATATGTCTTTGAGTCTTGGGATCCAACTATTTCTGCAGTTACGGGAAATGCAACTTATACAGCAACTTGGACGGCTAACACTTACACTATAAAGTTTAATGGAAACGAAGGAACTCCTAATAGTGCAATGGCAGATTTAGCAATGACTTACGACGTTGCTAAAAATCTAACGTCGAATGCCTTTTATAAAAAGGGATATGTTTTTAATGGATGGAACACACAACAAAACGGTAGTGGAACTTCTTATGCTAACAATGAAAGTGTTATAAATTTAACGACGCAAGCAGGTGGAACTGTTACCTTATACGCTCAATGGACGGTAAAAAATTATACCGTAACTTATAATCCAAACGGCGGAACGGTAAATCCTACTAGCGAAAAAATAAATTACAATGCAGATTACGGAACGTTAACTTTGCCAAATCCAACTAGAACGGGATATATATTTAACGGATGGAAAATGTCGGCAGTTAGTTATTCGGGAAGTTGGTATGCAGGGGCACAAAAAAACGCTTTTATACAGTTGGTTACAAGGGTAACACCAGGAACAACCTATAACTTTTCTATAGGAGGCGCAACTCTTAATGGAGGAACAGAGGGTTCTTATAGTGTTTTAATTTATGATTTCACTTTGGGTACAGAATTGGCAAGAAATAACGTAAATACAAACCAAAACAACGAAAACTTTACAATGACTTGTCCGACGATAAAAGGAGAAACGGAAGTTTTAGCAAGTAATAAGATAATGATACTCGTATATGCTGGAATTTCGGGAGCGACCACTAATAATACCATAACGTTTACAAATCTAAACGTAACGTGGGATACAACAAACAGTGGTTATATAACTGAGGGTATAGTATGTAATTCGGAAGGAAATCAAACATTAACTGCTGATTGGACTCCTACAACCTATACAATAACTTGGAAAAATGAAGATGGAACGGTATTAGAAACTGACGAAAACGTGCCATATGATACAACTCCAACGTATAACGGAGCAACCCCAACCAAGGCGGCAACTGCACAGTACACTTATACCTTTAACGGTTGGTCACCTGAAATAGAAGCTGTAACTGGAAATGCAACTTATACTGCTTCTTATAATGCAACGACAAATAAATATATTGTAACGATTACGGTAAACAACGGCGAATACGGTAGTGTAGATAAAACTAGCGTAACGGTAGATTACGGAACGGCAATTTCTTCTGCAGGTAACGTATTAAATATAGGAAATACTAGCATTACAGCAACGCCAACCGCAAACACGGCTCAATATACTTACGCATTTGGTAGTTGGTCTAAAACAAATGGAACAATAACAGGCACAGAATCAATAACTGCAACTTTTGAAAGAACGACAAAACAATACGTAATAACTTGGGTAGACTACGACGGAAGCACTTTAAAAACGGAAAGTTTAGAGTATGGAGTAACACCAAATTACGGTGAAAACCCAACGAGAGTAGCAGATTCTCAGTATACGTATACGTTTAAAGAATGGACGCCAGAAATTGTTATTGTAACACAAAACGCAACGTATAAAGCGGTATATAGTACAACGACTAACACTTATACAATTGTTTGGACTAACTACGACGGAAACGTTTTAGAAACGGATGAAAACGTACCTTACGGAACAATACCAAGTTATGACGGAGTTACCCCAACAAAACCAAACGACGGTAATACAAAGTATACCTTTGTTAGATGGGATCCAACTATTGCTTCCGTTACGGGAAATGCGACTTACATTGCTATATTTGGAACTAAATCGGCAGTGAGTGCATCTTTATCTGTAAAAGAAACCGTAGGAATAAACTTTTATATAGACGTATTGGCATTAACTTCTGGTGACGAAGGTTCTTACGTAAAACTAACGTATAACCACAACCATACAAGTTATACCGAAAATATTTATACCGATACGATAAAAATATCCGATTTAACAAAAGAAAAGGACGGAACGTATAAATTTAGTATAAAATATGCAAGTGGACAAATTGCCGATGGTATCGTGTTAGAAGTATACAATAGCCAAGGAGTGCAATTATATACAACTTCGGATGATTATGCTCAAGGATTTTCTATATTAGCATATTGTAACAAGATTTTAAACGACGAAAACCAAAATGACGAAGAGTTGGAAGATTTGTGCAAGGCAATAATAAACTATGGTAAATATTCTAAAGAAAACTTTAACTATAAGCCAGAAGTGCATATTGATAGTGATATAGCATTGCCAACGGAAATGAACAACGTGCCAGAAGCACAAATATCTAACAATGCAACGGACGTAAACATATCTAGGTTCTCGTTTGTAGCGCTAAGCGATACAAGTATTAGGATATATTTAACGTTCCCTTACGGATACGATATATACGACTATAATATAACGTTGACAAAACCTAACGTAACGACCGAAATGGGCTTTAAAACGGGGTTAAATAGTTATGGA
Organism: Clostridia bacterium; assembly: GCA_017620875.1. Lineage (GTDB taxonomy): Bacteria > Bacillota > Clostridia > Christensenellales > Borkfalkiaceae > UBA4675. The sequence continues at coordinate 1,204 of JAGAUH010000044.1, read as the reverse complement.
TATTACGTAGAAGTATACGGAATAGAATCTGCCAATATGGACGACTTGTTTACCGTTACCATATATCTAAAATCCGACGGTGAAAATACAGATAAGAAAACTACTATAATTTATAGTGCATTAACTTATCTAAAAGAAAAATTAACGGAAGTGAATAACGTTTTAGAAAATGAGTCGGCAACTGCAAGCCAAAAGGCTAGTGCACAAGCAACAAAAAATATGTGCTTAGCGGCGTACGAGTATAATAGGGCGGCTCAAGCATATTTTGGAAATTAAGGAGTGTAAAAAATGGAATATCAAGAACCACAAGTAACGATAATCCCCGTACAAGAAGAAGATATAATAACTACTAGTGGCACGCACGACTGGGAGATATAATGAAAAAGTTTATTATAATAACGCTAGCGTTAATAATGGTTGTGTTTTTGCTAAACGGATGTACCAATGGCGAAAACGCAAGCCAATCTAGTGTAAATAGCAACGTTCAAAGTGTTAGTCAAGAAGAAAGTAGTTTAAGCGTTTCTCAAACGGAAACTAGCACAAGTCAAGAAATTATTTCTAGCGAACCTATTAGTAGTCAAAGCAAAGAAAGTGTTGGCGAAACTATTAGTCTTAGCAGTAAAGAGCAAACTAGTTCCGCTAGTCAAGAAGAAGTAAAACCAAGTTCTTTTAGTAATTCAGCAAGTTCAAATAGCGATTCTTCTAGTAGTTCTAGCATTAGTCAAGAAGAAATAAAGCCTAGTTCTTCTAGCACTACGGTAAGTTCAAATAGCGATTCTTCTAGTAGTTCTAGTATTAGTCAAGAAGAAATAAAACCAAGTTCTTCTAATAGCACGGCAAGTCCTAGTAGTAGTTCTAAAAAAGAGTCTTCTAGGAGCGAAAGTGAGCCTATAAGTTCTTCTAATGAGCAAAATAGCAGTAGTTCTAGCAGTTCTTATAATAGTTCTAGTAGTAGTTCTATTTCTTCTAGCAGTTCTAGTCAAACGCCAAGTTCTAGTAGTTCTTCTAGCAGTAGTTACAGTAGGGATCCGTGGGAAACCCCTAGGGTAGAAATTTAATAAAGCAAACGCCCCTTGCATTTAGCAAGGGGTTATCAATTGTGATTTTTTAAAAGGTAAAAATATATTTAAAATTAGATTTTTTAAAAAAAGTATCATTGTCGAAAGATTTGTGGATATCTCAAACAAGTACACAGATTTAAGGG
>JAGAUH010000043.1 GCA_017620875.1 Clostridia bacterium | reverse complement strand
TTGTATAATGTTACAAATTAAATCGTATATAGAAATTATTATCAATACCCAACAACAAATAGTTATAAAACCCTTAGGGATATCAATATACATAAACAAAAGCATTACAATTAAACAAATAGTAGAAAGAAAACCTTTAACTTCTTCGATAATGTTAATGACGTAATCCCAAAATCCTTCCATAAATACACCTTAATCCATTTTAACCCAATTATGATATCCACTAGGACTTTTTAAACACTTTGTACGTAAAGGATAAACTGATCCCCCACAAGTTCTTCTAGCACCACAAAAATCACAATAATATTTTCTTAACATTTTATACCTCCTTTGTATATGGTTAATTAAATTATATGATACAAATTTGTATAAGTCAAGTATTTTTGATACATTTATGTATAATAATTTTTATTATGGAATTAAACTTTAAAAATAACAAAATTGCAGAATTTAGAAACATGTTAAACTTATCACAAAGGCAACTTGCAAAAGAAATAGGCACAAGCCAAGCAAATTTATCACGTTGGGAAAAAGGTTTAAACGAGCCTAGCATTATAGAATGCTGGAAACTAGCAGACTTTTTTGATACCACAATAGATATTATTTGTGGCAGAAAGGAATATTAATAAAAAAATAATTAATGCTAATAGCCCTACTATTTTGTAGGGCTATTAGCATTTATAAAAAAAGGGTAAGAGAAGTTTAGTTCTCTTACCCAAAAAATTTTTCGAGAAAGGCAGTCAACGTTAATCTTCTAGCGTTTTTTACGTTAAACTACTGAACTCGTCTCGCCCACCCCGTGGGCTAACGCAGAGCGGATTTTTACCGCAATTTCTATTAGTGAAGTATTTGACCATAGCATCGAAAAAATTTTTACTATATTTATTTTAGCCTTTATTTATCGGCTATTTAGCGTAATATTTGTTAAAAAAGTGGGGCTATATGCCGTTATTTGGTGTTTTTAGCCTTTATCCACACTATCCCAAAACTCGTTTATAGCAATACTATACTCTATTTCTTTACCGCTTAAGCCGTTTAGTATACTACAGCGATAAGCAACTTCTGGCAAGGAATATTGCTTTTTACTGCAACTTTTAACGGATATTACGTTTACGTTTTTATTAACTTTAAACCTATAAGTATTTATTAAGCCTGCCACGTCTACTTTGTAATAATCGTGCCCTGCCACCGTATTTTTAATTGCAAAACCGCTATTTTTAAATTCCGTTTCAGAACTAGGAACGGTTAAAGAACCGAGCATTGCTTGCCTATTAGAAAAGATATAAATATTGTCGTAATGCTCTTTATTAAGTATAATTTCCATTAACGCAGGATATATGCCGTAACTACACATACCCGTAAAATTATCGTGGTGTAAATGATATTCGGCAAACGGTATTGGGTCTACTATTAGCGTGCTATCTTCCTTTTTATATCCGTCGCTAAAAAAACAAATATCACTATCGGTAAACCTTTTGCAAGTGAGAAGTCCGTATAAGCAATTTAGGTAAAAATTGTTATATTTACCAAAACTACCCGTTGCCACACCAACGTTGCTACTTGGCGTATAACGTGCGTCGTAACTGCCGTCTATTATACACAAGGTTTTTTGTTTTATCTTTTTTTGCTTAGTAATAGACCTATAAAAACAATTGTTTACGTATTTTAAAATAAGTTTTTTAAAATTAAGATTTTCTGCCTCGTCTATTTTATCAATATATTTTACGTAATCTATCGGGCTAAAGTTAGCCGAACTAAAAGTTTTGTCTATTTTGTTTAAATAGTCTAAACAAAAATCTTGCTCGTTATAATAACTAAATACTTCTACAACGTTATCTAGTAATAATTTATGGTCTAAATTGCCACTATAAAAAATAGTTTTAAAATTTGCTTTTGTATCTAAATCGCCAATGGTAAAACCTTGCGGTTTTTTACCTTGCGTAAACTCGGTTATATATTGCCCTTTTGCGTGGGTTAGTTTTATTAGTTTTTTTGTGCCTAGCCTATATTTTTTGCAACTATATAGTTCTTGCAAAGAAAAGGTTGCCAACTTTTTTGCCCAAGACCTTTTTAAAATAGACGGCATATTTTGTAAACCACCATTTATTTTTTTAAAATATTCTACTTGCTTTATTAAGTCTTTTAAAGTAACTAAAATAAAGTCGTTAAAATAATTAAAAATGCCTTTAAATCTACTAGTCAAGTCTTTTCTTATACGACAACGCGACGCACCCACCACAATTGCGTTTGCGGTGTAAACAAGGTTATATTTTAACCTTAAATCTACCGCTAAACATAAGGTATTGTAAAAATCCGACTCTAAACACTTGTCTAACAAATCGTCAAAAATAAATTCCGGCTCGCTAAAAGCGTAAGATTTAAAAACGTTGGGTTGTTTATAAAACGCAGGAACGTAAGTTGCGTCTTTTTTTAACTTTTTATCTACCTTTAAAAAAGAGGGCTCTTTTAAAACGTTACCTAAGCAAAGCAGTTTAAATTGTTGCAATAAAGATAAATTTGCCATTGTTCCCCCTTTGTTATTTTATATAGTCGTTTTGTTTTAAATTACTAAAAGTATTAAATAATAAAAGTTTTAAGTTTTTTTGTTAAAAATTTTACCCCACTTTAATAAAGAAGGGTAAAAATAGATAGTTACTAAACCAAGTTAAATAATGAAAGGTTTAAACTTTCTAGAAACGAGTTATGCGAGGCTCGTTAAAGTGAGAGGATTGAACTAACCTTTTTGGTTGTGAAAGTCTCGAACTTTAACAGTAAACGAAGCAGAACGACGTTTATAGGAAGTTTAAAAAGGTTTAAAATAACCCTATAATCTTTCCTTCATCAGTAACGTCAATCTTCTCTGCAGTAGGCACTTTTGGTAAACCTGGCATTGTCATAATGTCGCCTGTTAACACTACTATAAAGCCTGCGCCTGCGCTAACCTTTACCTTTTTAACTTCTACAACGAAGTCGCTTGGAGCGCCTAAAAGCGTTGGGTTGTCAGAAAAACTATATTGTGTTTTTGCAACGCAAATAGGTAAATTGCCAAAGCCAAGTTGGGTTAAATTTTCTATTTCATTTAAGGCGGAAGAAGAATAATTTACACCGCTACCACCATAAATTTTTGTAACTATTGCATTAATTTTATCTTTGATAGAAAGACAACTATCATAACTAAAAGTGAAATCGTTTGGTTGTTCGCAAAGGGAAACGACTTCTTTAGCGAGTTCTACCCCACCTTTGCCACCTTGAGCCCAAACGGTAGAAAGTTTTACGTTTACGCCAAGTGCTTTACACTCTTTAATAACCAAATCTAACTCTGCTTGAGTATCCGTAGGGAAAGCGTTTACCGCAACCACAACGGGTAGTTTATACACGTTTTTAATATTAGATACGTGCCTTAAAAGGTTAGGCAAGCCTAGTTTTAAAGCGTCTAAGTTTTCGGTATTTAGGTCGGTTTTAGCAACCCCACCGTGCATTTTTAGGGCTCTAACGGTTGCAACCATAACTACTGCGTCTGGTTTTAAATCTGCTAGCCTACATTTTATATCTAAAAACTTTTCTGCGCCAAGGTCTGCGCCAAAGCCGGCTTCCGTAACGGTATAATCGGCAAGTTTAAGCGCGGTTTTAGTTGCAAGTACGCTATTACATCCGTGGGCAATATTAGCAAATGGTCCACCGTGAACGAGCGCAGGCGTTCCACCAAGCGTTTGTACTAGGTTTGGCTTTAACGCTTCTTTAAGTAACGCCGTCATAGCGCCTTGAGCGTTTAAATCTCCACAAGTAACGGGTTTATTGTCGTAAGTGTAGGCAACTATTATTTTAGAAAGTCTTTCTTTTAAATCTTTTATAGAAGTTGCTAGGCAAAATATAGCCATAGTTTCGCTTGCAACGGTAATATCAAAACCATCTTCTCTAGGCGTTCCGTTAGCCTTGCCACCAAGTCCGTTTACTATAAACCTAAGTTGCCTATCGTTCATATCGACAACCCTTTTCCACACGATTTTTCTTACGTCGATATTTAAAGCATTGCCTTGTTGAATATGGTTATCTAACATAGCGGCAAGTAAGTTTGTAGCCGCACTAATTGCGTGGAAGTCGCCCGTAAAATGCAAATTGATATCTTCCATAGGCACAACTTGAGCCCAACCGCCACCTGCAGCGCCACCTTTAACGCCAAATACCGGACCTAAACTAGGCTCTCTTAGGGCAACTACTACTTTTTTACCTATCTCTTTTAAGCCGTCCGCTAAACCTACGGTAGTAGTTGTTTTGCCTTCGCCTGCGGGGGTTGGCGTCATAGCGGTAACTAAAATAAGTTTGCCGTTTTTACCCGTAACTTTTGCGGGATCTATTTTTGCCTTATATTTACCATATAAATCTAAATCGTCTTCTTTAATGCCGATAGATTTAGCAATTTCGGTTATTTTTTTAAGTTGTACCGATTGAGCAATTTCGATATCTGTCATAGCCCACTCCTTAAAAATTAAAATAATATTTTTTATTAAAAATGGCTTAGATTTTTAAAGTATCTAAGCCACTTAAATACGTCTATAAGTCGTTTTGCTCTATTTTTACCCAAATAGAAAAGGGATTAAACTTTCTAGTTGCAAGTAATGTTAAAAAATTTATCTAAAATTTTACACCACTCAAGTAATGAGAATATTTAAACTTTCTAGA
>JAGAUH010000042.1 GCA_017620875.1 Clostridia bacterium | reverse complement strand
TCTTGTTCGGTTAATGCCTTACTATAAATTTCTATACAGTCGTAATCGGCAATAATAGGATTATCGTTATAGTAACTAGTTTTACCAAAACTCATTACTCCTTAGCCTTCCCAAGAAGTTAGGTTGTCAGATTGTCTGTCCCAATAAATTCCGTCGTTAAACTTAAAACCTTGTGCGCTTACGATAGGTAACCCGTCTACGTATAGCACCGCGTTATTTAAACCTAAAGTTACGGTAACGTTTATCCACTTGTCTAGCGGTAACATATAGTCGGCATTAGTTAGTATTTCTCTAGTACTATTAGAATCTTTTGTAAACTCAAACCTAACGTTAGCCTTTCCGCCAAAACCTGCGTATAACGCCATATAGGTGGTTTTATCTACCGCAAACTCAAAAACTCTTGCATAACTAGATATGTCGGAAGAAATTTTTAAGTCTACAGAAATTGTCATTTCTCTATGTCCCGTTATAAAGCCAGGGTGTACCGTCATAGACGTTCTTGCTAGCATATCAGAAGAATTTGTTCCGTCTAACGCCAACACGCCAACTTGCTTTCCGTCTTTATCAACTTTCTTTACTGATGCGCTTCCAACTAAATTTCCGTGATAATCTCTTATAGAGTTGTTTGCGTTTTCGTTTTCGAAATCCCACTTGTCGGTTATATAATTGGTGTAATTTACACCGTACTCGCTTTCTACTTCGGTAGGAGTTAAAGCCCCGTCGTAAACCCTAATATCGGCATAACTACCACTAAAGTCTGCGGTTTCATCCATATCCGTTGCTCCTAGATATACGTAACCGCTTGCACCGTAAAATTGGCTAGCAGTAAAATCACCGCTTTTTCTTAGTATTTCAGTTCCGTTTTGGTACACCGCAAAATAAGTGTTAGTTAAAACGTAACTGCGTAGTACCCATCCGTTATACAAAGGCAAAATCGTTCCTACGTTAGGCAAATTGGTTTTACCTTCCGTTTTACCTTGTACGGAAGTATCTTGACCGGCATAAGCATAATCTACACCATTTTTCTCTATTCTATAACCAAAATAGTTTGCTAGGTGGAAAGGCATATATACCATTCGGTTAGTGCCGTTACCATATTCTAACTCTCTAGAAAAAGCAGGCAACGTAGAATCTACTTTTAAATGGTAACTAATAGTTACGCTTGTTTTACCATTAAAAATATCGCTAGGTAATTTTATATAGTTTTGTCTAACGCCCGTGCTTGTTAGTTGAACTGCAGTTTTATTTAAAAAACTATCCTTTACAAAACTTACCCCACCATTATTTACAAAACTCGCGCTTTGTAAATTGCTAGCACCGTTTTTACCATAATCGTTGCTATCGCTAAAATCTACTTGGTATATCAAAGTAGAATCGGCATAAGACTTATCGTTTTTGCCAATTGCTAAAGCAAAACTAAAAACGGTTACTAAAAGTAAACAGATTATACCAATCGTTTTAAAAACTCTCGTCTTCATTTTCGTTTCCTCCAATAATTAAATTATATCATATTTGTATTTGTAAAAAAATTTTTACAAATTTTACACCTTGAAAATAACTTTTTTACTATATGATTTTTACATATTATTTAATAAGCTAATATTTAAAATCCCCACCCATAAACCAAAGCGGTTATTACGTCATTTTCTTTACTAGTATTATCGTTGGCTCTTTATATTCCATTAACTCCCTAACTAGAAAAATAAGCCTTTGCACAATAGTTATATTGGTTTATTGCCAAACATAATTCTTTTAATTGCATTGCCCTAACGTAGTCTTCACTAGACTCTGCAACGCTATTTGCTTCTTCTACCTTTTCTGCTAAATAATTTATAGCACTATAAGTTATTATCGTTTTATTTTCTTCGTCTCCGTTATAATAAATTGTAATAGTAAACAATTCGTCTATTTTTGTAGATTCTATTCCGTATACTTCTACGTAGTAGCCATAATCGTTATACCCAGTTTTAAAATCTCTACTACACTCTACCGTATAAGTCGAATCAAAAACAAAACCGCTCGTATTAAAATACACTCTAATACTTGTTTCGCTTAACGCAACCAAAGAAAACCTATTAACTGTTAAATATTTTGCCCCTTCTGTAATGCTTATTTGTGGTACGCTAGAAATTTCTGTTGGTGCTCCATCTATCGTTTCTATATAACTACTCGTTGGGTTTTCTAAACTTGCGTCATAACCAAAATAATCTATTGCTCTCACACCGTAGTTTATTATAGATTGACATAAGTTTCTTAAATTTTGTGGTTGAGATTCGTCGTTAATTATTCCATCACAATACTCTTTTATAGAGTATCCGTTTGGATAATAATCTTTAGTTGCATACAACTCTACCCCATTACCATCAAACAAAGTTAAAAATATTTTATCGTTAATTTGTCCACTTGCGTAATTTACGGTAAATTTATAAGTGTAGTCATCTTCGTGCGTTAAATCTTTTATATCAATTCTATCAGTCAAAATTTGTTGTTTATAGCCTACCGAATTATGATTATACGTTAACTCTACGTAAGCGTTTGAGTCGTTTGTGTATTTTAGTACGTCGATATATAAATTTACACCTATATCTCCTGTTAAAGTTAAACTTGCCGAATTGTTTATTACAATTTCCCTTATATAACCACAATCGTTACACTCATTATCTAATGCATTATCGTAAATGTGCGATATTTTTTCATCGTAAACGTCACAATCTGCATCATCACAATTATGCCAGTGTTCATATTCATCATAACTCCAGCTTACGTTAAAGTTATGAGAAGATTTTAAATCTAATTTAGCTTTTGCTAAAAGATATTCGTTTGCAAGTTCTTTAACGTTCGTTTGACTTGTTGCCGTTTTATTTTGATATACGTTATTAGTTAAATTATAAACAACGTAATACTCTTCCCAACTCGCTTGAGTGTATAAACTTTTATCTAAAGGGGTATCGCTTAAAGCATCTTCTAAATAACTATAATTTATATCAAACTCGTTTGCCTTAATTAACATATTATTAAAAACAATATCATTATCTATTGTTCTTAAACCAATATATCCGCCATTACACTTATTAGCATCTATTTCGGCCATGTAAACGTACTCGCCGTTTACGTATACAAACACGCTTTGGTCATAAACCCTTATCGTTAAATTTAGCGTATTTATAGAAGTATCTATATCTATTTCCGTTTCCGAAACAAGGTCATAACCATAATCAAACCTATACAAAGAAACGTAAGTAGTGGTAGTTTCCGCCACCCTTTTTAGGTTTAAACAATATGCGTTTATTCCATCTAAATCATTACTATCTAAACTTGGATTAGTTGTTGCATAAAAATAAATACCAGCATCTATCGTTTCACCTGAAACTTTGGGGGAGATATCAACGCTTGCGTAAAAATTATCGTAAACTTGTTTTTCCGTAATAAGATATTTAGTTTCTACCATGCTTTCTGTACTAGAAACAACTATTTGATTAGGCGTTATATCAAACACGTTTTCGTGGGTTTGGTAGGTTTCGTGCGTAGTTTTAACAAAATCAACGTATTTTTCGTTATACTCATCAACGTTTTCTACGTATTCAATCTTGCCTAAACTATCTAAAATTTCTTGTTCGGTTAATGCCTTACTATAAATTTCTATACAGTCGTAATCGGCAATAATAGGATTATCGTTATAGTAACTAGTTTTACCAAAACTCATTATTCCTCTGCCTTCCCAAGAAGTTAGGTTGTCATATTGTCTGGCCCAAAAAATTCCGTCGTTATATCTAAAATCTTCTACAATAGCAACGGGTAAACCATCTATATACAAAGCCGATTTATCTAACCCTAAAGTAAGTGTAACGTTTATCCACTCGTCTAGCGGTAACGTATAGTCGGCTTTAGTTAGTATTTCTCTAGTACTATTAGCATCTTTTGTAAACTCAAACCTAACGTTAGCCTTTTCGCCAAAACCTGCGTATAACGCCATATAGGTGGTTTTATCTACCGCAAACTCAAAAATTCTTGCATAACTAGATATGTCGGAAGAAATTTTTAAATTTACAGAAACTGTCATTTCTCTATGCCCAAATATAAAGCCTGGATGTACCGTCATAGAAGTTCTTGTTGTAGATAGCCCACCCGGGTTGCTTCCATCTAACGACAAAACGCCTTTACCATCAACTTTTTTCACCGTTGCATTACCAACTAGCGTTCCATTATATTCTCTTATAGAGTTGTTTGCGTTTTCGTTTTCGAAATCCCACTTGTCAGTTATATAATTTTTATAAGTTGTACCATATTGTTTTTCAACTTCTTTTGGAGTTAAAATTCCATCATAAACCCTAATATCGGCAAAACTACCACTAAAGTCTTCGGTTTCATCCATATCCGTTGCTCCTAGATATACGTAACCGCTTGCACCATAAAACTGACTAGCAGTAAAATCACCTTCTTTTCTTAAAATTTCAGTTCCGTTTTGGTATACCGCAAAATAAGTGTTAGTTAAAACGTAACTGCGTAGTACCCATCCGTTATACAAAGGTAAAATCGTTCCTACGTTAGGCAAATTAATTTCACCTTCCGTTTTGCTTTCTACAGAAGTATCCGTACCGGCAAAAGCATAATCTACTAAATTTTTCTCTATCCTATATCCAAAATAGTCTGCTAGGTGGAAAGGCATATATACCATTCTATTAGTGCCGTTACCATACTCCAACTCTCTAGAATATGCAGGCAAAGTAGAACTAACTTTTAAGTGGTAACTGATAGTTACGCTTGTTTTACCATTAAAAATATCGCTAGGTAGTTTTATATAGTTTTGTCTAACGCCCGTGCTAGTTAGTTGAACTGCAGTTTTATTTAAAAAACTATCCTTTACAAAACTTACCCCACCATTATTTACAAAACTCGCGCTTTGTAAATTACTAGCAACGTTTTTACCATAATCGTTGCTATCGCTAAAATCTACTTGATATATTAAAGTAGAAACGGCATAAGTTTTATCGTTTTTGTTAATTGCTAAAGCAAAACTAAAAACGGTTACTAAAAGCAAACAAATAATGCTTATCGTTTTAAAAACTCTCGCCTTCATTTTCGTTTCCTCCAACACCTTAAATTATATCATTTTTAACTTGTTAAAAAAATATCTTTTTTTGCACATTTACATACTAAAAGTGACTTTTTTTAAAAAATTGTTTAAATTTATCCCGTTTTATGATAAAATACAATTATGAAATATTTTTTAATAGATTTAAGTAATCTAGCCAACCATATGGTTGGCTCTAAAGGAAAATTTAAAAAAACAACTCACATTTGGCGAACTCTACCTTTTCAAGAATTATTTTTAATTACTAGTGGAGAACTGCATTTACAACACGGGGAAGAAAAAATTTTACTAAAGCAAGGCGATATTTATATAACCGAAAAAGAAACGTTTTTTGGCGGATACGCCCCTTCTACTTGCGAGTTTAGGTGGCAACATTTTACTTTGGATAGTTATGAAATTGTAGAATTAGATACTCCCCCAACAAACACCGATAAAGAAAAATTTTATCTGCCTAATAAAATAAACGTGCCGGATTTTCAAAAAATACTTTTAACGTTTACGCAATTAGACCAATTATCTTTAGAAAACAATAATTTTGAATGCAAGTATATAAGAGATTTAATTTTTACTAGCCTATTAGTACAAATATCTTTAGCAATGCAACCGCAAAAAGATTTTTCTGCCACAGATAAAAGATTTTTATCCGTAGTAGAATATCTTAATACTCACTCCTCTTTAACAGATTTTAAAAGCGTAAAAGAACTAGCCACACTTTTTGGATATAACGAAAAGTATTTTATAAGGTTATTTAAAAAAAATATGGGAGTTTCTCCCATACAATTTATAACAAACCGAAAAATAGAACTTGCCAAAGGTATGCTTGCTGGCTCGGACGACACTGTAGAAAGCATAGCAATAACGCTTGGCTACGACTATCAATATTTTTTAAAACTTTTTAAAGAAAAAACAGGTTTTACCCCAACCAAATACCGCAAATCCATAAGCCCCGACTACAAAAAGTGGAAGGATTTAAAACTTTAATCTTTAGTTTTTACAAACAAATCCACAACACTTCTAAAAATTATCTTAATTTATATAAAAATAAAAAATTCTTAATGTCAAAAAAGCAAATACAAACTAAAAAATCGTATCTGCTTTATTTATCAACGATTATCACGCCTTTTAACAGTAATTATCCTTACTATCCCATAGTATGCAATCATACCTTACTCTACGAGTTCGCCTATTCTTACAAAATGGTACAACAAAAAAGCACCAACCATCAGGTTGATGCTTTTTTATTGGTAACCCGTGTTTAACGTAAAATAGGGTTCCCAAAAAAGTTTTGCTAGCTAAAAATTTTTTGGGATTAATAGTAAAGGGGCTAACGTATTTCGCGTTAGCCCTGTATATAGCATTTATTTAATTGTTTTTAGACTAATTATGGCTATTTAACCGCCATATAGCCTTACTTTAACTATAGTCATATTAATAATATATAGTTATAATGGCAATTTTTCAACCCCGTATCTTTACTCCGTAATAGTTCCCTTTTTTATTATGGAAATCAGTTCTCCATTTATAGCAATTTTGTTTAATCCTAAATAGAAAATATAAAGTTATGGCGAACTAAATAGTTCGCCATTTTGCTTTTTTGCTTGTATTATCCTTTTGGAGGAAACGGGTCATTTCCATAAGAATTTTTTTCTCTTATTCTTCCATTAGTTCCATGTATCACCACTTCAGATTTATTATTTTTAGCGATACTTTTTGCAATAGATATTGCTTCTGATTGCGTTTTTGTTACTGCTGTAGCCTTTGAATTTCCTGCGCCCTTAACTTGCCATCCACTATTATGTGGTGTTACGTGTTGATTTGTACCCATTATTTGTTCCCCCTACAACTTTCTTTAGTTGATTGTTCCAAGATTTAGAGTGAATCAAACGCGCTTTACAAAAGTCACCCATCAAGATTTGTGCTTTTGTAAGTTTTGACAATTCTTCCCAGTTATTATCAAAAATATAGGTTGCATTATCTGGCAAGTAACTTTCGAGAACATACAAATTTTTCTTTGTGAACCCAAAAACCACATAACCATTAAACCCAGAACGACCATAAGCCACAAAATCTGGTGACAACTTATGAATTTCTTCGCAATTTCTCAACATAAACTCTTTAGTTGTTCGATTTTTATTCTCACAAACACGTGAAAGAACATTACGGATTCTGCCCCACGGATATTCTCCTGGCGGTAAAATATCCCAATCAAGGCGAACTTGTTTAATTCTTTCATTATTTTGACCTACTATACAACATTCACCAAACAATCCTAACACCATATTAACTGTGTTTAGTAATTTTTCTTTATTTTCTATCGTGTTTTGGATTTTATCAGAAATTATATAATCTTCTTCATCATTTTTTACATATGTAAAACTAACTGAATATGGAGAAAAATAATCCCTATGATATCTTTGTTTTACAATATAAATGATATCAGTTACTTGTTCAGTTTCCCCCCTACCTGCCCACTGGGTTCTTGTCCAATATCTAATTTGAACATACTCTTCTTTAGGTAAATTTCTATTTACCGTAAAGAACATTTCTGCATTTTTCTTTGCATATTTATTAAACACGCAAGGCAAAATACATGCTCCGTTTTCAACATCCGCATCAAAGCCAAAAGTTTTTAGTTGCTTTGAAAAACAGGACACATTATCAACTCTAATATACACATCTGAGTCGATAGGCTGTGATAAAAGGTACTTATCACTATTAATTCTACTTTTTTTTATTACCATATTATTAGGCTCCTTAAATTTATTTAATAAAGTAAAAGAGCTGTACCTTTTTGTGTTTTCGCCTCCTTTTTGGTAATAACCTAGCCAAAAGCATTGACAATTCTGCCATAATGTGATATCATAATATTACTTTTTGAGGATTGATATCACACGATATTGCTCCCGAAAGCCTTGTTAAGTTGCAACCTTAGCAAGGCTTTTCTTTTACCTTTATTATCTATTTATTCTTCAAATTTATCTAATAATTCCTTTAACGAAGGACCTTTTTCTTGTTTTTCTTCTTCCCTTAATTTTATAATCGCCGCTAATCTTTCTCCCATTTTTTTATTAATAATATAAGCAGTCCTTAGCAACTCCAACTCTCCTTCGTCTGCTACAGCTAACATTATCTTCATTGCGAACATATATTTTTTCATAGCACTCTCAAAAGATGTAGATGTAAAAAGCTTTTGAAAATCCTCTTCTTTGTTTTTTTCTCCCCTTGACATATCCACTACTTTTCTTGCTCTTTCTGCGGATTTATATAACATATCTTTTATGTTATCATCAATTTCTTTATCGTAAAAATACTCTGGTCCAATACCATAATATAAAGACATTTTCTCTCTACTTGAACTAGAAGCTTTTGCTGTACCCGCTTCCCAATTAGCAATTGTTACTCTATTTACACCTAAAGCCTTTGCTACTTGT
>JAGAUH010000041.1 GCA_017620875.1 Clostridia bacterium | reverse complement strand
GATGGTGCAATTGTAGATAGTAACAGAATATTTGCTTCTTACTCTAAAAACGGCGGATATTTAGGTAGTATTAAAACAATTTCCGGTAACGACTTAGGAAACGTGGGGGATTTCTTTTTGGCAAATTCTACGGTTACTTATAACGGAAATACTTATAACGCGCCGTTTGCGGGCATTCAGAAACAAGCAATTGGAGCAGAGGATGGTATAACTTATTCTATAAATGCAAAAGCGGGTAAAAACGTAAGGTTTACTTTTATAGTGGGATCTTGGTGTTCGCCTTATACGATTAACGTTAAAAACGAGAGCGGAACTATCGTTGCAACTACTTCGGTAGCGGATGCGGGCGCTGCAAATCTTGCTCAAGTTAGCGTTGACGTAAATGCAACCGCAAGCGGAACTTTAATTGTAGAATTCGTTGCTCCGTCAACGGGCAACGTATGGTTATGCGCAGCAGGCGCTACTACGATAGTGTAAGGAGGAAATAAATATGAGTAAAATTTTAAGCGTAAAAAACGTGTTTATATTAATTCTTTCGGTTATTCTTTTCGTTTCTACCTTTGGACTAATACAAACTTTTAACAAAGATACTAAAATTACCAATGCGGCAACTAATATTGCCCTTGGTAAAAAGGTTTCTTCTACTTCTGGTAACGATGAAAGTCGTTTGGTAGACGGAAATACCGACATGAATAGTTTTTGGGTTGGCGAGCCGTATCCGGCAAGTTTCGAGATAGATTTGGGCGGCGTGTACGACGTTACTAGCATAAATCTATATATGTATAGCGACGGAAGGTATTATCATTATAAAATTTTAGTAAGCGCTAACGGAGTAGATTATACTCAATTTGCTATTAAAAACGATACTACTGCAAATGGAAACGTAAATACTTATAACGGTAACGCAGTTGCTAGATACGTAAAAGTTGACTTTACTTATAACTCTGCAAACCTTGGTATACACGTAAGAGAAATAGAAATATTTGGTACTAGCCATAGCGGATACTCTTATACCGCGCCAAGTACGTCTCCAATAGACGCTAACGACGTGGCTTATCGTAAACCTGTTTCTACAAATATGACTTTTATGAATCCACAATGTTTAACGGATGGTTCTACAACTTCTTTTTGGAGAACAAAATGGTTACCTGCTTACGTGGATATCGATTTACAACAAAATTATTCTTTAAGTCAAGTAATTTTAAACTTTACCGAAACGGATAAATATTATTACTATACTATATACGGTAGCGTAGACGCAGACAAGTTTGATAGATTATATCAAAAAGGTAGTTCTAATAAGGCGTTACCAAACGCTAACGGCGACGTTATAAACGTAAGTGGTAATTATAGATACGTTAGGGTATATTTACAACACCAACAAGATCGTAACGGTGGCGGATTAGTAAACGTAAGGGTTCACGGAACGGCGCTTGGTACAAATACCGCTAACGACAGAAACGGTAGTTTAGACGATATTTTAGGTATGACTTCTTGGGAACAAAGTACGTATTCTCAAGCGATAACTAACCAAGAAACCATTGATAACGTTTACGGTATAGTGGAGAGAGTCGTTGGTAAACTTTATAAAGATTGGTTCGAGTTTAAGTTAGAGCCTTCTACAAACGGATTAGACAGTTATAAATTAACTAACACTAAAGATGGTAAAATTTTAATTACCGGTAACAACGGTTTAAGTTTGGCAAGTGGCGTAAACTTCTATTTCCAAAAATATGCAAAGGTAAACGTTACCGAGCAAGCAAACCATACTTTTATGCCAAAACAAATTATCCCGGTTGACGGAACTGACGAAATAGAATCTCCATACGAAACGAGATATGCCTTTAACTATTGTACAATGGACTATTCGTTTGCTTTCTTTACAGAAGCGGATTTCCAAAAGGAATACGATTATCTTGCTTTAAACGGAATAAACTTAGCGTTAGATTTGGTTGGGCAAGAAGCCGTTTGGATTAAGTTCCTTATGAACTTTGGTTATAGTTTCGATTCTGCAAAAGCATGGCTTTGCGGACCGGCGTATTACGCTTGGCAATTTATGGACAACATGGAAATTTACGGTGGAGCCGTAACTGACGGTTGGGTAAAAGAAAGATTAGAGTCTGCTAGAAGAATGCAAAGATGGAGATTATCTTTAGGTATGCAAACTTGTTTACAAGCATACGTAGGTATGGTTCCTAACGACTTTAACGATTATCAACCACAAGTAGAGTTGTTAGAGCAAGGTACTTGGTGCGGAATGGATAGACCTGATATGATAAGAACGGATTCTGCTATATACGACCAATATGCAGAACTATTC
>JAGAUH010000005.1 GCA_017620875.1 Clostridia bacterium | reverse complement strand
AGATATTTCTAGTATTTATCTATTAAAACAAGTGCTCGAAATGATACGAAACGAAGGATATAAGGTTATAAACGTTTCGGCGGTAATTATGGCGCAAAAACCAAAGTTATCCACATACACTCAAAAGTTATCCACATCTCTAGCAGAAGTTATCCACATAGAGCCAAAAAAGGTGGGGATAACTTGCACCACGCTAGAAGGGGTTGGGCTTGTTGGCAGAGAAGAAGCCATTGTTTGCCAAGCATACTGCTTGTTGCAAAAACTAAGTTAAAACCACAATATATTGTGTTTTTACGATATTTATTTTAATTTTTAAAAGCCGTTTTGTTTATGCATAAAAATAATTTATTGCATAATTCTAAAACGGCTTTTTAAGTTTTTATAAAGGTGAATAAACCCTTATATTTTAAGGGATTTTGCCAAAAGTTATCCACATTTTTTAGCCTTTATTAACACCTTTTATGCATAATTTTTTATATTTGTCAACAAGTAAAAACCCACCCTAAATATCGTAAATTCCGCATTTTATAAGGCTTTTTTTAGTTGCATAAAAAAAAGAGAGAATTATCTCTCTTTGCATAAAAATTTTTACACGTTTACGTTATCTTCCTTTTTATAAAAACCTATCACTTTAGACTGTTCTTTTAAGGTTTTATTTTCTTCTTCTAGTAGTTCCACTTTTTTAACTAATTCTTTATTTAAAAGTTTTTCTTTACACTCTAACCTTTCTAATAGTCCGTCTATTTCTCTTTTTAACCTATTAAACATAAAACCCCTTTTTTCTCTTTGCTTTTTATAAGGGTCTAAATAAGTTACGCCTTTTTTGTCAAGCCCTAACATAATTTGTTTTACAAACTCTTTTTCATGCTTAATAACGTTACGATATTTATTTTGCATCCTTAAGGCTTCTTTTTCGGATTGGGCAAGTTCTTTTATACACTTTCTTACACTTTTACCACCACCCGCCATTATTAAAATATCGCTAATTAATTTTGCGGTTTGGCATTTTGTAAAAGGCAATATTTTATTGGCGTATAAACCGCTAGCAACTTCTTCTTGCTCTTTAATAAGTTCGTAATAATAATTTCTTACACTACCGCTTGCCCTATTGGTGTTTTTTGCAAAATCGTTAAACACCCTAGTTAGGCTATAACCTTTTATTTTACTATCTTTTGCCATTTCTACTAATTTTTTCTTTTCCGTTAAACTAAATCCTTTCATATATAACTCCTTTTTAAAAAATATGTACAGCCTAATTATTGACACAATTTTTTATTATAATACCTTTTAAGAATTAATTTTTTAAAAAAGAATAATATATAATATGGTTTATCATATATTTTCTCAAATAAATTGTTATATAAAAATCAACGGGGAATATAAAGGAATTTTAAGTTTAACGCCCCTCACTTTAAATTTAAACGGTTTAGACTTTATAGAACTTTTACCACAAAACAATTTTTGCCCGATATACTTTACCTTATCTAATCCGCCACCGCAAGTTAAAACGCATAATACTAGTTTTGGCGTTTACCTATATCCAGTCTATTTTTTAAGCCAAAATTTAGGATATAAAGAACTATTTTTTAAAGAGTACGAAAACTTTAATTTAAAAGTAGTTTTAGATGGAATTTGCAAAATTATTATAACCAATAAAGCAGGTTGTTTTACAGAAACAATTTCTTTTAACCCTACCAATTTTAGCATTTTTTTCAAGGATAACCGCTATATAGGGCTACTTTTTAACTTAGATAAGCAACTTTTTATATTGTTAGACCACCAAAACTTAAAGACTATTTTTTATAAATTGGTAGACGAAATATATTTAGAAAACGGCGTAATTTACGCAAAAATCACAACGCCTTCTACTCTTTGTCATACCATAATTTACACAATAGAAAAAGGCGAAATTACAAGGCAAATAGTTAAAGAAAAAGAACCCTTTACACTTTTAAACGATACTCTTTTCGCTTTTGCCTTTTTAGAAAGTTTAAGTTTAAAAGACGAAATTGGTTGCTTTTTACAAGAAAGTATAAACCAAGAAAAGTTAAAAGAATTTATTGGGGAATACGATTATATTTTACCTTGCCCTAACGCTAGTTTTCAATTCGCTCTAGTAGGAAATAGCGTTAAATTTATTAAATTTACCATTAAAGAACAAAAAATTGTTGATTTAGAGACGAGTTAGGCTTTTATTTATTAAATAAATAAACTTTATAATTGACTTTTAAAATGCTATATGTTAAAATCTTAATCATGAAAGCATTTTTACAAAAATTAAACCAAAAATATCCTAGACTTATGGAAATTGCTCGTTTTATAATAGTTGGCGGACTTGCCACCGTTATAGACTTTGCAATATCGGGTATTTTTTGGTATTTTACCAACAGAGAAATTTACCCTAAGTTTTACAATATTCTTTGGGGCGCAATAGGCGAACCTAGCACTTGGAGTACCGTTGTAGGAACTGCCCTTGGCTTTGGCATTAGCCTAATAGTAAACTACCTATTATCACTTTTATTCGTCTTTGAAGAAAAAGGCGACGGAAAAACCGTTAAAGGCGCTGTTTTATTTTTAATATTCTCGCTAATAGGTTTAGGCATACATATGCTTGGTATGTATTTATTATTCGACCTAGCGGGGCTAAACGAGTGGTTAATTAAAATAACGCTTACGATAGTGGTTTTAGTATTTAACTACGTTACGAGAAAAGTGTTTATTTTTAACGATAAAAACAAACCAAAATTAAACCAAACCGAAACACAGGAGGAAGAAACTAATGATTAGTATTATAGTTCCTTGCTACAACGAAGAAAAAACGATAGAAACCTTTTACAACGCCATTACTAAAGAAATGGATAACCTAAAAGAAGAATTCGAAGTTATTTTTATAAACGACGGTAGTAAAGATAAAACAAAAGAAATTGCAACGGAAATTTGCAATAAAGATACGAGAATTAAACTTATTAGTTTTTCTAGAAACTTTGGACAACAAGCCGCAATTATTGCAGGACTAAGAAACTGCAAAGGCGATTGCGCTTTAGAACTAGACGTAGACTTACAAGACCCCGTAGAAGTTATACCAGAAATGCTTAAACTTTGGAGAGAAGGCTACGAAGTTATCC
>JAGAUH010000040.1 GCA_017620875.1 Clostridia bacterium | reverse complement strand
TTACCTTTTATTACAACATTTTGTATATTTTTTTATTTTGTACCACAAAAGGTGCTTTTATAACAATATATAAAAAAATCTACCCAAACGGATAGATCATTTTTTTAAGTTAGTATTTTTATTTTTTGAAAGGGATATAAAACCTTATAATAACTAGTTTTATACTTGCTTAACGCTATTTTTAAAGCACTAAGATTGCTAAAAGGTAAAACCGTTATTATAAATCCCCTTTGCCTTTTTATATACAGCGTTTGATTTTCTTTTATGGGACAAGTTAAATTGTTATCGTAAACTATTTGCTCTATGGTGGTGTTAAATTTGTTTGCTATTTCGCATAGTTTTTCGCCTTTTAAAACCCTATATAAAATATCCATATATTAATATATGATTTTTTTAGCACTTTGCTTAGCATAATGCAAAAAACTATAAAATATAGTATTGTGTAGGTGAAAAATTGAAAGCATTATATAAATCGGCAATAATAGTAACGATTTTTTCCGTTGCGGAAAGATTTTTAGGGTTTATTTATAGGATATTTTTATCGCGTAATTTAGGCGCGGAAGGGGTTGGAGTTTATCAAGTTGCCCTATCGGTTTTCGGCGTGCTAATAACCATTACCGCAAGCGGAATACCTATAACCGTTAGTAGACTTATAATTAAAAATAAAGCCACCAATAATAAAAATAGCGTAAATCAAACTATTTCTTCCGGGATATTTATGGCAATTGCCTTTAGTTTGCCAATCACTTTAATATTCGTTTCGTTAGAAAAAAAGTTAGAATTTGTTTTTTCGGACACGAGATGTTTACAAGTGTTACTAATTATTATGCCAACGCTTGTAATAAACTCTATTTACGCGGTAATTAGGGGTAGTTTTTGGGGTGATAAAAGTTTTTTTACTTACGCCTTGATAGAATTTTTAGAAGAATTAGTTATGCTAGTTTGCGGTATTATGCTAATTTTACACGCAAAAGACACCTTTGACGGCGTAAAAAAAGCATCCGTTGCGGTGCTAGTATCTTATCTATTTTCTTTTACCTTATCCATAATAGTGCTAGCCTTTAAAAAAGTAAAACCCGCAAGCCCTTTTCCGCAACTAAAACCGCTTATTAGTTCTGCCATGCCAATAACCGCTATGAGAACTACTACTAGCATAATAAGTTCTTTAATAGCAATAATTTTACCTGCAAGGCTAATTGCGGGTGGACTAAGTAGTGCTAGCGCTATGGCAAGTTACGGCGAAGTTAGCGGTATGGCTATGCCACTATTATTTATGCCTTCTAGTTTGATAGGCTCTATCGCGTTAGTGCTAGTACCGGAACTTAGCGAAAGTTTTTATAAGGGCAAAAATAAAGCCCTTGCAATAAACGTGCAAAAGGCTTTAAAATATTCTATTTTAATTGCGTGCCTAATTATCCCAATTTTTATTAGCCTTGGTCCGCTAATTGGCGAAACCGTATACTCTAACCTAAACGCGGGCAAATATTTATCTTACTCTGCCGTTATGATGCTACCAATGAGCATAAATTTAATAACCACGAGTATGCTAAATAGCATAAACTGCGAAAAAAAGACTTTGTTATACTATTTTATTGGCGAAAGCGGACTAATTTTATCTATTTACTTTTTACCAAAATTTTTGGGTGCTAATGCACTAATATTAGGATACTATTTTAGTTTTACTATTTCTAGCATATTAAATTTAATATTGTTAGAGAAAAAATGTAAAGAAAAAATAGGTTATAAAAAGTTTTTAATTTTTGGTTCTGTTTTTATATTACCTAGTAGTTTATTAGGGGTATTTTTAAAAAATATTTTAATTTTAAAATTACCTAATATTTTAGTCCTCGCTATTTGTTGTTTGGTCGTTGTTTTGTTCAACCTGCTCTTTTACTTCGTCTTTGACTTTATAGATATTAAGATGTTCTTTAAAAAAAGGAATTTTGCAAAGAGAAACTATCAAAATGCAACTCATCACTAAATTTACACTACTATTTATTAGTTGAATAGGAAACACCCTTAAAGTAGCCCAAACCCAGTAGGATTTAGAAGATTTTGCACCTATTTTATAAAAATCCCAAATGGCGTAGTTGTTTATTAAAACCGTAACCAACCCAAATAGAATAAGTTGACAACAAATGGTAATTATAATTAGCATTAAAGAGTTTAATTTCTTTTTTGCAAACACTCTATACAAATCAAAGGCTAATCCAGGTAATAAACCTAGTAGCGTATTTGATAACGATAATAACGGAATAGGTGTAAGCCCTGTTATTAAGCAACCTAATAAATCGCCTAAAAAACCTACGATACCTCCTCCGATAAAACCAGTAAAAAACCCCGCTAGCGTACAAATAGTTATAGATAAACTAATTTTTAACTCTTGAGTAATATTTATCTCAAAAACATTTACCACAACCGTTAGCGCAACGAACATTGCTATTAGCGCGATTTTTTTAGAACTAAATTTAAACATAAAAAAACCTCCTGTATACAGAAGGTCCGTTAAATATAAAAAAATTATACTTTGCAACGGACGCACCAAAGAACCGCAAGGCTTTATCCTTTTCGTTTACAAGCAACATCCCATCTTGTAACACTTTACGCTCTTTGATTACTCTGCTAAAGTTATTGTACTATTATAGTAAAAATTTGTCAATAAAATACATAAATATTTTAAAAATATTAAAACTAAAAATATGCTAGTTATATTTTTTAGGACTTTAATTAGTTTTTGCGTGCTACTAACCGTTATGCGACTAATGGGCAAAAGGCAAATTGGTGAAATGCAACCCTTTGAGTTTGTTATTACGCTTTTAATTGCAGAACTTGCTTGCCTGCCTTTATCCGACGTGTCTATTCCGCTAGTTTACGGCATTATAGCCGTACTTGTAACTTTTGTGCTACACCAAATTATTTCCGTTATAGAGCAACTAGGACAACCCTTTAAACTTGTATTTAGCGGTAAGCCTAGCCTTGTTATAAACAAAAACGGCATAGACGTTGTAGAACTAAAAAGAAACAACCTAGACGTAGAAGATTTAATAGGCGCGCTAAGGTGCGAAGGATATTATTCTTTCGAGCAAGTTGCCTACGCCATTTTTGAGGCAAACGGAAATTTATCGGTAATGCCGTCTAACAACAAAACAGCCGAGCCTACCCTACCGCTTTTAATTGTAAACTGCGGTAAACTAATAAAAAATAATATTACAATGCTAAAATTAGGGCAAGAATTTTTTAAAGAACTAATAAAAGAATATAAATTAAAAAACCTAAAAGAAATTACCGTTTTAACCATAGACGGAAATGGAAAATGCTATTTGCAAATAAAAAACAAAAAGTTTACCACCTTTAATTATGGTAAGGACTTGGAGGAAAAATGGTAAAGAGTATACTAAGCTTAATAATAACGCTATCGATAATAATATTCGGTGCGTTTATAGAGAGTTTTTACGTTAAAAAAAGTTTTAAAGAACTAAACCAAATTGCAATAGTTTGCCAACATAAAGCCGACGAGCAAACCCTTAGTAGTAACGATACTAACCTACTGCAAAACACATTTTTACGCAAAAGAAAATTACTCCACGTTTTTATCCCCCATACCGAAATTAAAGAAATGGAACTATGGATTAGCGAAAGCGTAAAATGCGCTAAAGATTTAAAATATCAAGACGCAAGTTTAAAACTAGAAGTGGTAATAGAACTAACCGAACAAATACCAAACAACTTTAAACTAACCTGGCAAAATATTTTATAAAAATACCGAAAGCAAATTTTTTGCTTTCGGTATAAAATTATTTGTTTTTTTACTTATTATAAGACTACTCAACTGCGTTTCCAGTAATAACCACAATAATAATTAGTTGAATTTAAATAAGTTGCAGCGGTAGAAGTATTTGCTAAATCTGTACTAGAAATAGTTTTTCCACTTGTTGCAGAACTGCTAGTACTAACCCACCAACCACTTGTATTTATAAAGTTTACACTTGTTAAACTACGACACCCAGAGAAACAATAACTTCCTATACTTGTTACATTACTTGGAATTTTTATGCTTGTTAAACTACTACACCCAGAGAAACAATAACTTCCCAAACTTGTTAAACTGTCTGGCATCTCTATACTTGTTAGACTATAACAATTTTCAAATGCATTATCATCTATACTTGTTACGTTTTCCCCTATTGTTACACTTGTTAAAGAATAACATTCACAGAACGCATCATCTCCTATACTTTCTACACTGTTTGGAATTTCTATACT
>JAGAUH010000004.1 GCA_017620875.1 Clostridia bacterium | reverse complement strand
TGAAGTAAATCTTTTAAAAGAGTACGTTCAAAATAAGGATACTTTAGACAAAATTTTTTATAAAAACTCACAAAAATTATTAAACGTTTAGGAGAAAAATATGTTTTATAACCAACAAATGTATGGACTAGGTAGCAAAAGGTCTATTATAAGAGAGATATTCGAATATAGCAAAACTCGTTCTGCAGAAATCGGTGCAGATAAGGTTTTCGATTTTCGTTTGGGTAACCCTAGCGTAGAGCCACCCGTAGAAATTAAAGAAGCAATTATAGACTTATTAACAAACTCTAGTTCGGTTACGTTACATGGTTACACTTCTGCACAAGGCGACCTATACGTTCGTAAAACCATAGCAGAGAGTATTAAAAATAGGCATAACGTAGATATAACGCCTAATCATATTTATATGACTTGTGGTGCGGCTGATAGTTTAACTATATCGTTAAAAGCCGTTGTAAACAGTGGGGATGAGTGTATTGTTTTTGCTCCTTATTTTACCGAGTATAGGGTGTTTATTCAAAATGCAGGCGGTATCGTTGTAGAAAGTAAGCCACAAGAAAAAACTTTCCAAATAGATATTGCCGATTTCGAAAGTAAAATTACTTCTAAAACCAAAGCCGTAATAATAAACTCGCCAAACAATCCTAGTGGAGTTGTTTATAGTGAAGATACTATAAAAGCAGTTTGCAATTTGCTAAATAAAAAACAACAAGAATATTCTCACCCAATTTATTTAATTGCAGACGAACCTTATAGAGAACTTGTTTACGATAACGTTTTCGTGCCGTATTTAATGAATTATTACGATAATACGATAGTTTGTTATTCTTATAGTAAATCTTTATCTTTACCGGGCGAAAGAATAGGCTATATTGCAGTTTCACCAAAAATGCAAGATGGTCAAAACGTATATCTTGCAATTTGTGGTGCAGGTCGTAGTTTGGGTTTTGTTTGTGCGCCTAGTATGTTTCAACAAGTAATTGCAAAATGTATAAATGCAAAAGTAGACGTAAATAAATATTTAGAAAATAGAGATATTTTGTGTAAAGGGCTAGACGAAGGCGGTTACGAATACGTTAAACCAGACGGTGCATTTTATTTGTTTGTAAAGGCTTTAGAAGACGATGCTTTTAAATTTTACGAAAAGGCAAAATCTAAAGAAATCCTTGTTGTCCCTTGCGACGATTTTGGTGTTAAAGGCTACGTAAGAATTGCTTATTGTGTAGATAAGCAACGCATTATAAATTCAATTCCAGCATTTAAGCAACTAGCCAAAGAATATAATAAATAAAAAAATAAAGCGACTAAAATTAGTCGCTTTTTTTATAATCGCTTTGGGTTGTCCGTTCGTTCTAATAAATAATCTAAAGATACGTCAAAATAATCGGCAAAGGCAATTAACGTTTTATAATCGGCTTGCCTTTCTTCGTTTTCGTATCTGCTAATCGAATTTTGATTCATATTAAGGTCTATTGCAAGTTTTAGTTGTGATATGCCTTTACTTTTTCTTAAATATTTTAATCTCATAAAAAATCCCTTGACTAAATTATACCATTTTGGTATAATCATAATATCCCAATTTGGTATATTTTACACAAGGAGTGTTGTTATGAGTCCAAAGTACGTTGTAAAAAAGAGTGTAGCAAGAGAATTTACGTTTTTTAGATGCGTTTTTTTCTTTTTAATTTTTCCGTTAGTTATTTTAATAACTAAAATAATTTTAGCAAAAAAAGACGTTGTAGAGTTTTACGACGACCACGTAATCGAAAAGAGTGGAGTTGTTAATATTACGGAAAATAGAACTTCTTTAGTAGGTGTTACGGGTGTAACTGTAAATCAAAGTTTAAAAGGAAGAATGTTTAAATATGGTGATATCACTTGCGATTTAGTAGGTGGTAAAAAATTATATTTATATGGTGTAAAAAATCCTACGGAAATCAAAAACTTTTTACAAGATAATTTTATAGACGTAAAT
>JAGAUH010000039.1 GCA_017620875.1 Clostridia bacterium | reverse complement strand
GTAAAGGCAAAAAGTGTCTTCGGATTTTTTTACGCCAAAAGTCCTTTCTACTTTATATATTTTATCTTGTGATTTAAAAATAATATACCCACCGCAAAGGGTTTTGTTCCAAGGCAAAAATCTTCTGTGGTTATCTTTGCTAGAAGAACTCATGCCGTAAAACATACACTCTATAAATGATACTAGGGTAGATTTTCCGTTTCCGTTTTCGGCAATTATTTGGTTTATATCGCTTAGGTTATAGGTTTTGTTTTGTATAACGCCAAAGCCGATTATTTTAATTTTTATAATTTTCATTTTAAAATATTTATTCCTAATTTAATAATTTTTTCTTTTTCTTCTTGGGTGTAATCTTGCATTTCTACAACCTTTAAAAACTCTGCGATTAGCGGATTGTTTTTGCTAACTAAAACACTAGTTTCGTCTATAAAATCTATATATAAATAACTATCGGAATATTTTTCTTTTAGGTAGGCTAAATCTATATTTAAGTGGCTATTTTCGCCATATAGGGTAACTTTTAGGGCTAAAAGTGGGTTTTGTGGCGGTAAAACAGAAGTTAACTTTGCATAAAAATCCATATCGGTAAAAGTGCTAACGTCTACCTTTAGGGTGTTAAAAATAATATTGTTTATAGGCTTAAAGGTATAGGTAGAAAGGTTTGTATCTATTAAGTAAAAACCTTTTTGTCCGCACTCGTCAAACCCACGACTAGCAAGGCTACCGCAATAAGAGTAAACGCCCCTTTCGTCTAGTTTTTCTAGTTGGTTTTGGTGGATATGCCCAAGCGCTAAATAGTCTATATTTTTATTTCTTAACTTTGTTAGTCGTATATCTTTTGTAATATCTCCGTGGGCAATTACTATATTGTAAAAATTTTCTGATAAAGGGGTAGTAAAATCTATACCGCTAAAGGTTACGTTTTTTATAGTTAGAGTTTGCGTTGGCTCTAGTATTATAAAATTTTCGCCATAGTTTAAATTTTGGTTTGTTTTGGGTTGGTCGTGGTTGCCAAAAACAAAAATAAATTTTATATCTAAAAAATTAGCAACTAAATTTTTAAACCTTTCTTGCTCTAAAAAACTAATTTTATCCTTGTCGAATAAGTCCCCCGCAATTATTATAACTTCCACTTGGTGTTCTTTTGCAAAGTTTGTTAGTTTTTCTAAAGATAAAAACACGTTATCTTTAATTTTTTTAGATACTGTCGTATTAAAACGGGTTGTTAGGGCAGAATTTAGGTGTAGGTCTGCCGTGTGTATAATTTTCATATTTCCACCTTTTTATATCGTTTTATCTCATTATAAAAAAATTATAACTTATATAAATGCAAAAATCAATATAAATTTGAGCCACCCATTTTATTTTTTTATAGTAGACTAGACAAAAGGCTTATTTTGAGTTATAATATCGGTATGGATATAATACTAGCAAGTAATTCGCCACGGAGAAAAGAACTTTTAAAAAAGTTATGCAATTTTAAAGTTGTAGTTTCCGGCGCGGACGAAAATATAGCGGAGCAACCACCGGAGGAATTTTGTAAAACTTTAGCCTATTTAAAAGCGCAAAGCGTTGCAAAAGATAATTACAATAGTTTGGTTATCGGCGCGGACACCATAGTGGTGTGTAACGATAAAATTATAGGCAAGCCTAAAGACGAGCAAGACAATATTAAAATTTTACAAATGCTCTCTAACAATCCGCACTACGTTTACACGGGCTACGCACTTATTTACAAAGATAAAAGCATAATTGGGGTAGATAAAACCAAAGTCGTGTTTAACAAACTTAGTTTAGAGCAAATAGTTTCTTACGCAAAAAGTGGGCTTGGGCTAGATAAAGCAGGTGGATACGGCATACAAGATAACGATATTTTCGTTAAAGAAATAATAGGCAGTTTTGACAACGTCGTTGGGCTACCTACCGAAAAACTAAAAGAAGAATTACAAAAAATAAAGGAAGATATTTTATGAAAAGTGGGCTAATTGCATTAGATATGGGTTCGTCTAACACGTATATTTATCAGTCTGGCATGGGAATCGTGCTAGAAGAACCTAGCGTTGTTGCCTTAGAAACCGATAAGGGTAAAGTTAAAGCGCTAGGCAATAGTGCAAAAAAACTTATGGGGCTCGCGGTAGAAGAAACCGAAGTTATTTCCCCAATATTCGAAGGAACTATCGAAAACGAACTTGCCGCTAAAAAAATGCTAAAAGGCTTTTTGCAAAAAATAGATTACAAAATGCAAAATATGGTAGTTAGCGTGCCTTGCGGTATAGAAAACGAAAAACTTATTGCCTTAAACAAAGCGCTTGCCTACGTTGGTTGCGGAGAGGCAAGTTTTGTAGAAAGCCCTATTTTAACGGCTTTGGGTATGGGTATTTTATCCGATTCTGCCCCTAGGTTTATTATTAATATCGGTGGCGGAACAACCAATATTTCGGCGGTGTCTTCTAGCGGAATAATTGCCGGCGTAAATATAAATTTTGGCGGACAAAATATAGATAGTATGCTAATAAACGCAATTGAGCATAGGTTTGGGCTAAGGATTGGTATGCGTACTGCAGAACAACTAAAAATCCACCTAGCAAGTATGTTTCCAGAAGATAAATTATCTTACGTGGTAAACGGTAGAGATATAAATACCGGTATGCCAAGACCAATTAGCGTAGAAGCCGAAAACATTTATCCTACGCTAGTAGCGTTTTTTGATATAGTGTGCAACGTTGTAACAAAACTTATGACAAAACTTCCACCCGAAGTGCTTGCGGAAATAAACCGCTCGGGGGTGTACGTTAGCGGTGGCGTAAGTAAAATTGCAGGGCTAAGCGAATATTTGTCGGATAGGTTGCAAATAAAAACCATAATAGATACTATGCCAGAATATAGCAACGTTTTAGGTGCAGGGCAACTGCTTACAAACAAAGATTTACTAAAAAAATTAAGAATAAATAAAAGATAAACTTTTTTAAAGGGCTTTAAGTTAAGCCCTTATTTTTTAAAAATTAATAAAAGGGTATAAAATGTTTTTTTTTATAAAAAAATATAGTATACAAACAGTAAATTTGAAAAAATGATACCAAAAGTTTAAAAAAGAAAAAATAAATGATAATTTTATTTAAAGGTTTTTCGTTTGCAATATTGCAAACTTAGAATG
>JAGAUH010000038.1 GCA_017620875.1 Clostridia bacterium | reverse complement strand
TTTTGCATCTTTTTTCTTAAACCCGTCGGCAACTATTTTTAGTAGTTTCTTTTCGTTTTGCTCTGACAATTCTTCTAAAGATATGCTAGCATCTAACGGTAACGTATTTACGTAAGTAACTAAATCGTTTACACTTTCTAAAACGCTAGCGTTGTCGGCAAAATCGCCCTCGTATAAAAAATGTCCCCTTCTTTTTATAATACTATGTATTGCCAAGTACAAAAACCTTATATCTTTTGCCGGCGTAGATAAAAGTTCTTTACGCAAATGATAAATAGACTTATAATCTTTATAAAAATCTCTATCCGTATATTTTTTACCGTCTATTTCGCAATCGAATAAAGAATATTTACCCAAATCTTTATTTTGGGCTTTTTTATCTTCTACAAACAAAGGGCTATATTTTATTCTATCGTAAAAATCTTTATCAACTTTTGCAATTTCTTTTGCAAAAATTTCGTTTAGCCATGCAAGTTTTAGTTTTCTTCTTTCTAACCTACGCCTGCTAGACCTTTTTAATCTTCTAGAAGAAGCCGTTTCTGCTTCTTCAAACAATCTTACACCCCAAAGTTTTTTACCTTTTGCTCTTACTACGTTATAATTTTCGTCGGTTACGGCAAAGCCACAACTAGTAGTTCCTATATCTAACCCCAAAAAATAATTTTGTAAAAATTTTTCCATAACTATTGACAACGCTCCTTTTTTTATGATACACTCTATTTACGAACAAGTGGTTCGTTTAATTTAGGACTATAAAAAATTACATAACGAGTTCAAATAAACGTAATCTTATCGTATTGCAGTAGGCAAGTAAAAAATCGCCGTGAGGCGCTTTTTTTATGCTCTTTTTTAGCCTAAATATTTTTTATATTTCTATTATAACACAATAGGTGTCTAAATTTCTAGACACCTATTAATTTTTTTATAATTTTTTTTAAGTTTAACACTTTTATTTAACCAACAAACGAATTTGCTAAACATAAGACGTTGTTTAACGCTATTTTTACCAATTTATAATTTTCTATTTTTAAAACTCAAAACAATAGAAATTATCTACAATTTTGAGCCTAAAAGTGGCTGGGGTGGAGGGATTTGCTCTTGTATTTTAAAAGACAAAGTTTAATAAATATCTTAGTGCTTTTAAAATACTTCGGTCAGTCGCTATCGACAGTCTTTTGACTGCTCGCTTTTTCGCTCTCGTTCAAACCCCTCCTTCCTTCTCTTCTTTACAATACAATGGGACAGGTATTGCCCTGTCCCCTTTTGTTGTATAAAGGCTACGAAAAAGATATTTTTGCGGTTTGCAATAAGGATTTGAACCTCAACAGTTTTGCTTGGTAACCATTTTAGGTATCATACTCTCATTTGAAAAATCCCATAGCAAAATTTTTATTATCAGAGGTCAAAATGACAATCTCGCGTTATCATTAAATATGCTTTTCCATCTTCACTTCATCATTGTATTGAAGAAGCAACTTCATAAATTTTGTTTTATCAGATAAAAAGAGTTCAAACAATCCCCTATTTACGACAGGACTTTTAGACGCTTTAAAATAACTGCACAAATATTTGTCCGCAGTCAAAACTTCCAATTGCTCGCCATTATGTTTACTATAAAATCCAAAAGCAAAACAGTACACGCCACTTATTGTTTTGCAGTGAAAAACGGTAAAGCAATCATCCAAACTAATTTTATTTCCATCAGCAACAATACAATTCTCAACAATCGATCCCTGTTGTTCTAAAAAACAAACTGCTTCTTGTATATCCACAACGTTATACTTTTCTTCAAATTCCAAAGCCTTTTCGCATATTAACCGATGGGTATATTTTTTGCCGTAAATTACATATAAAACAAGAAGAACAAACGTGGTAATCGCCCATATAACCAAAGGAATAAACGGAATAATTTTAAAGTCGGTACAATAATCCCAAATGATTCCCCACGCCAAAACAAAAATTGCTCCACCTAAAATAAAGAAAAATCCGGGCAATACGCGTTTATATAAAAACCTATATTGATATTCAGGCATATTTTCTTTTTCAAACTGAATGATTTTTTTCATCTCTTTCATCTTATCGCCGCCTTTCTGCATTTTATCATAGCATATTTCCGTCTGAAAATCAACTGCAAATCGGCAATTCGAACTGACGGAAATTTTGATTGCGCGTCCACATCACGCCAAAGGCGTGTATATCATCAAGCCGCAGATAGATGCACGCTAAAGCGTGATGAGATACAGCCCCGTAGGGGCTGATGATATACGCCACACTTCGTGCGCCAATGATATGCCAAGCCTGCGGCTTGGATAAAAAAATTCGACAAGTTTCGACTTGTCGAATTTTTTGGCTGGGGTGGAGGGATTTGAACCCCCGAATGACGGAGTCAGAGCCCTTTTATACAATTTTTGCAATTTTTTAACGCGTTAAATTTTAAAATAAAATCTACAATTTTTGCGTGTAAATAAAATTGTATTTCTGCGGAATTTCCAATTACTCCCCGTTGTTTCCAATTTGCTAAATTTTCTGTTTTTAGCACTCAAAAAATTTAACGTTTTTTATGCAATTAATCTTTTTATAATTATTTTTTTAACCATTTTAGTTTCCTTAACTAATATATTTTAACAACCTATACCATATGGAATTTTTAATAAAAAATAAATTATCACATAATTTATCCCACCCTAAAAACTTGTCTAACTTTTGGGACGGATATTGCTATCGCGTAGTTTTTTTATATCAAAAATGACTGTGCTAAAAGACACAGCCATTTTGTTTTTTTTATAACTTATACAACCGGATTAATATAAATAATCATAGCGGTTCTTTTAGAAGTTGTTTTTAAAGTAACACCACTACTCATAAGGTCGCTACCTTTTACGTTTGTAAAGTTGTTTACTCCGTCTATATCCGTCAATGTATAATAACTATTAGGATCTAATCCCCTTAGTACAACGGTTTTGTTTGCAACACTCTCGTCACTATCCGGTCTAAACGCTTGTAATACACCAGAGTTTCTATCTGCGTCAAAGTACATATAACTAGTCCAATTTACGCTATCGTTAATGCCGATATATGGCGTTAAAACGTAGAAATCGTTAAAGAAATATTGCTTAATTTCGTTCCACTCTTTAAAAGCCTTTTTAAATCCGTTCCAGTCTACGTTAGCCGTATCTCTAGCAAATTTTGCAGAGAAAGTCATATGTGGTAAATAAGTAGCTCTAAAAGTATAAGTATCGTTTACACCAGTAGCAAGTTGATTAGCACTATCTTGTGCAACTGCACCCGTATAAGGTAGCCATTTAACCAAAGAAGTAGTATAAGCCAATCTTAAAGGAATAGTAGTCCTATCCGCATCGGAACGAAGAAGAGGAATAGAACGGCGAATAGTTTCTAAATCGTTTCTACCACCACCACTTGCACAACTATCTACGTAAGTACATTTTCCGTTTTTAGCAGCCCAAGCTATTATGTTATCCCAAAGTTGATAGTGTCCTTGATAATATAAATTTTCGGTAATACCACTACGATTAGGACCTTGATATCCATCGCCAATTTTAAAATAAGCCGTTGGATCTAGGTTAAAGTCTTCTCTGTATAAATCTATTTTGTATTTATCCATAAAAGATATAATACGATTAGTTACCCAGTTTAAAGCGTCTTTGTTTCCTAGATTATTTACATAAACGTTATTTTTACCATTTTCGCATAAAACCCAACTTCTGTCATAGCCATAGTTCGCAACCATACCGTCTAGGTGAGTAACCCTTTCTGGCTCAAACCAAACTAAAGTTTTAACTCCCCTTTCTGCCGCATACTGAACGCTATCTTCAAAGGCGTCTTGACCAGATACGTCTACACCGTTTAGTTTATATCCACTAGGATATCTCCATTTATCCATATCCAAATCCCAAGTACCAACGGTTCCCCACCAGTCACTAGGAACGGTTTGTTTGTATGGAGAATAATACCAACCGGCATCAAACCATCTAAACGTTGCAGTTAAGCCGTTACCGAAAAAGGCATCCATACTAGGCTTCCAACTTCCGTAATATTCACTAATACTACCATCGCTGTTAGGTCTATCGCTATCATAAGCAAAAAATGCTGCCGTAGACGGATTTACAATTTCGTCAGTGCCTGCTTTTTCTCTTGGCAAGTTACAGTCTACTATCCAACTTCTCCAAGCGTTAGTAGCAACGTCTTCGTTTCTCTCGTAATATCTAACAACACCAATAAGTGGGGTTCTTATAGTTTCGCCCGGTTTTAAATAGGTGTTTAAATTTAGCGTAGCAGTTCCGTTAAATCTTGTTTTTCCAGTAGATTTATCATAATTGAAATTTGCTTCCCAGTTACCTGCCCAACCAATAGCAATCATAGCACCGCCGTTGTCCATTTCTAAGTTAAAATAAGGGAAGGTTATATGAGTTGCTCTACCAGTCGTATTATTGAAAAATACGTTGTTTTCCGTCGTCAAATCATAATCGTAAGGGCGATAATTATTTTCGTGATCTCCCCAAATACCTTTTAACCTTGGATTAGTATCTTCAAAAGTCATATCAACAGAAATTAATTTTCCTATTACGCCGGTGTTTTCGGTAAACGAACTATTTGTAAAGAACACCCTATAATCGTAAGCATTATAGTCTACGTAAAAAGCCGTTTCTATTTTAACTTGTAAAATGCCTCTTTCTAAAACGATAGTAGTAAGTTCGCCGTTTCTCTCAGAAGAAGTAGTCCTAGAAACTTCTTTAAAATATAAAGGATGAAATCCACTAAAATAAACGTCGTCGTAAATAAAGTTTATAGGAAAGTTTCTTAAATCTTTTACGAAACCATCGTACTCTGCCTTAGTCATTGTTTGCTCCTCCGTTAGCGCGCTTATTTGTGGTAAACTAGCCTTTGTAAAAGGTGCAACTACCACGCAAGAAATTGCAGTTATAATTGCTAACGCTAATGATAAAAGTTTTTGTTTTATTGTTTTATTCATACTCTTTACCCCCTATACCCCTGCAAGAATTACTAGCCTATCTTTAGCCAATTGTAATTCGGAATACCACAAAGCAATATCGTGTTCGGCAGAACTACTAGTTAATCCCTTTGCATAACTCAATGCCGTGGTAAAAGTACTAAACGAGTTATAAGTGTATTTGCTACCATCGGTTATTTGCTCCGCCTCAGAAATAAGTTCGGTTAACTCGACAAAGGTTCTTTTAATTAGCGCGTTATCTATCGCCTTATTTAGCCTTATAGTCGCTTCTTGTACTAAAGTTGCGGTAGTAGCGTTATTTGCAAGCGAAATTGCCGAATTTAACTTGCTTACGCTAACGTCTGTATAAGCACCGCTATTAACCATATTTAAAGCGCTTGTTTTTAGTGATTCTAACTGAGCCTTATCTAAGGTTATACTAGGCGAAGTAATTGTTAAACTATCTAGCATATGTGGAGAATAGAAACTTCTAAACCCTATTTGCCCTGCATCCGTACCGATACTATAATTAAATATAGGATTTTGCATATCGTCGGCAAAGACGTATAAAATACCGGATTTTACAACTGCTTTTAGCGTTACTTCTGCACCCTTTAAGGTTATACCTGACTTTTCTGCCTTAATACCAGACCAAGCCTGAGCAAACAAATGCAATTTTACCGTATAAGTGCTTGCACCAACTTCGTTCTCTATATTGATATTATAAGCGTTTATCTTATCCATTCCGTTGCCGGCGTTAGATGCTTGAATATATAACCCGCCGTCAAACTTTCCGCCGTCGTTTATAGTTTGCACTTTAGCAATAATTTCTACGTCTGTAAAAGTATATCCGTTTAAAATAAGTTTTTGTTCTTCTACCGCTCTAAAATAAACCTTTCCTGCTTGATGATATGGTAAAGAACCAAACTCGCCGTACAAACTAAAGTTTTGCATTTCTCCCGCGGTATCAAAATTATACGTTAAACGGCCGCCGTTAACCGAATAATCGGTTGCATCTACTCCGTTTTTACCCTTTGTTAAGTTAAATCCTACAACGGACGTAACGATAAGGGAAACAAACATTATTACACATAATATTACGTTTAAATTTTTAGTAAAAAATCTTTTCATATCGTCCTCCTATTATTTAACTCCAAAGAAATAGTTATCTATAATCATATAACTACCTTGATTGTCTGCAACGCCACTAGTTGGCATTAGACAATGTATATAAAACGCGTTTAAAGAACTTACTGGCATTTCTATATAGAAATAACCACTCGTAACAGATAAACTAGTAGTGTTTCTTTTAAAACCAGACCAACCGCTACCGCCTTCTAGCCAAGTAAATACAAAGTTATTTGCCTTGCCTGCGCCTAAAGTTATTTTATAATTAAATCCTACGTAAGCCGTTCCGCTAGTACCAAAATCGTGTTGCCACCAACCGGAACTATTTATCCTTAAGTTACTAATTGTTAAAACACCGTTATCCATACTACCCGCGCCCGTTGCGTGTCCCTGAACGGCAAGGCTTGGCTCGTATTTTAAAGCGTTTCCACCGTTAAGGCTATCCGAGACGATAGTTCGCATCGCAGTA
The DNA here is from genome assembly GCA_017620875.1 of Clostridia bacterium. Lineage (GTDB taxonomy): Bacteria > Bacillota > Clostridia > Christensenellales > Borkfalkiaceae > UBA4675. The sequence continues at coordinate 506 of JAGAUH010000038.1, read as the reverse complement.
TCTTGACCAGACTCTACGTTACCTTCGTTTACTTGATAAATAGTAGTAGTATCGTAGTTAGTGTAGAACATATTAGTTACGCCGTGAGTTTTATTTAATTCGAAAGTAAATACACTATCGTCGCTAAATGTTACGGTTATGGTAGAACCCTTAGTAACCCCTCCGTTAGTTCCTAAGTAACACTCTTTTAATAATTTATCGCTAATTGCAAGTTGGGTACTAGAAACAATTTTAATTAAACTAGGCGATACGTAACCGTTATCTACACTATAATTATCTAATGGGTGAGTGTTATCGTAAGTAGCATCCCAATCTGCAATGCCCGTCTTTTTTACACTCTTTATACCAAGGTTGGTATTAAACGAACCCGTAACGATAGTAGAAAATTCGTTTGATACGGCAAACCCAAAGTTGTCTATTATTAAAGAACAACCGTCGTTATCGGATACGCTAGTAGTCATAGGAGCGTAAATTCTAAACGCGTTTAAAGTGTTTGCATCTAATTC
>JAGAUH010000037.1 GCA_017620875.1 Clostridia bacterium | reverse complement strand
CGTTACTAAAGAAAATATCGCAAGGCTAGTAGATATCGGCGTAGATTTTATTTCTAGTGGTGCGTTAACTCACTCTGCGCCTATTTTAGATTTATCTTTAAAAAATTTACACGCAATTTAAGGTGAGTATGAAAGCAGAAGAAAGAAGAAAAGAAATCGTGCTTTATTTAACGGGCAGTAAGGTTGCGGTATCGGGTACGGAACTATCTAAAATTTTTAAAGTTTCTAGGCAGATTATCGTACAAGACATTGCTTTAATAAAGGCAAGTGGATACGACGTTGTATCCACCCACCACGGATACGTTTTACAAAGCACACCGTTAGCGGAAAGGATATTTAAAGTATACCATACAAGTCAGCAAACAAAAGACGAACTAAGCATTATTGTAAAATTGGGCGGTACGGTTGTAGACGTGTTCGTTTGGCATAAGGTATACGGCAAAATAGAAGCAAAGTTAAATATTTTTTCTTTTTATCATATAGACAAATTTTTAGAAGGCGTAAGAACGGGTGCTAGTTCCGAACTTATGAATATTACGGGCGGATACCACTATCATACGGTTAGGGCAGACAGCGTAGAGGTGTTAGATAAAATAGAAAAAGAACTAAGCGAAAAAGGATTTTTAGCCAAAGAAATATAAAAAAATAGGGCTATAAGTCGATTTTATATAATAAAATATGTTTTCGGTAGAATTATATAATAGCATTTTTACCAATAAAATTATAGATAAAATAACCAAATATCAAGTAACGCCAAACGGGGGAAACTTAAAAGAGTTTTTAGATTATACGGTGTTTATGATAAAGGGTTATTCTTCTTATTTTGAGTGGGATTACGAAAAAGATATAGATGCTAAAATTTTAGTATATCTAAATTATTTAGCGTATATTCCTTACGGAGCGGTAGGGTATAAGGCTATGCAAAATTTACTAGAAGATATTTCGGTAGAAGATTTTAGGTATATAAAATTACAAGAAAACTTAGGGGAAATATTTACAAAATTATCGCAAGAGCAAAAGGACTATATAAAAAATTATTTTTACAACTATAATTGTAGTCAAGTAGAAACGGATAGCAAAAAAGATATAGTTAGTTTATTTTGCAGGGTTAGTTGCGAACTAAGTAGTGTTTTTGGGGAAAACTACAATACAAATTCTTTTAAAGAAAAATTTTTAGAGATTGGTAATTTTATATTAAACGACGCAGAAGAATATTTTTCTTTATCTTCTGCGGTATTTTTAGAGCCTATTTCTACAAAAAAAGAACTAACCAAAAAAGAATTATCACGTTTAAAAACGTTTATTTAACAATATAGTTTTGGGGGAAATATGAAACTAGTAGAATTTATAAAAAACAACGACGATTGGGAAAAAGTACTTTCTTCTTCGCCGTATTACATACAAATAAAACGACACGACGGATATATAATTTTTAACTATAACCAACTTTTTAGCGATTTTAATTTAGAAATAGTAAGAGAGTGTAGGGGTTGTATTTTAAAAGAAGACGGTTTTAAGCCCGTTTGCGTAGCCTTTTATAAGTTTGGAAACTATAAAGAGAGTTACGTGCCTGATATAGATTGGGCTAGCGCCACAACGCAAGAAAAGGTTGATGGAACTATTATAAAAGTTTGGCACGATAACGGTTGGCACGTTTCTACAAACGGCAGTATTAACGCGAGTTACTGCGATATACATAAAAGCAACTTAACAAACCAAACTTGCCCTTATTCTACCTACGGCGAACTTTTTGAAATTGCAAAAAATAACGCAGGATTAAACTTTGATAGCCTAAATAAAAATTATACTTATATTTTCGAACTTGTAGGACCTTACAATAAAGTAGTAGTGTCATACGATAAAACCGAAATATACCATATAGGCACTAGAGATTTAACTACTATGCAAGAGTTAGATATAGATATTGGTGTAAAAAAGCCAAAGGTGTATCCGCTAAACGATTTACAAGCCTGCGTAGAATCGGCAAAAAATTTACCATTTAACGCCGAAGGGTACGTCGTTGTAGATAAATTTTATAATAGGGTAAAAATAAAAAGCCCGTCTTACGTAAAATTTCATCATTTAAAACACAATAGTAGTCCAAATACTTCGCATATAATAGAACTTTTAAAAGAAAACGAACTTGCCGAATTTTTAACTTATTTTCCAGAGTATTCTAATTGGGTACAAAAAATAAAAGATAAGTTAGAACAAGTTGTTTTTTATATGCAACAAGAGTTAAATAAAATAAAAGAAATGCAGTTTAGTAGCAAAAAAGATTTTGCTTTTTACGTTACTAAATTAAATAACTACGCTTTTTATTTTGCGTGGTACCATAATAAAAATATAACACCAAAAGCGTGGTTATATTCTTTACCGACAAAAAATTTAGTACAAATACTAGGGGAAGAAGAAAGTGAATAAAAAGAAAAACAATTTTTTTTCTATAATGTGGTATTCCCATCCAAGAATTACCATTTTACTTGCACTTATTGCAATAAACCTTTTGGTCATTTTGGCTTTTACGGGGATACTTGCAATAGTGTCTGGTAACAATTTTTTTAGCGAACTTGCGTATATTTTTACTTATACAATGTGTTCGGATGGCATTTACGATTTTGTAAACTCTCAAGAAGACGTAATATGTTTCGTTATAAAAATTATATTAACAGTTGTGCAAATGATAATATTTTCCGGCGCGTTAATAGGTTTTGCTACAAACGTAATAGAGTCCGCAATAGATAAAAGTTTAAAAAACGTTGGTAAAATTAGCCTTTCTAACCACTACGTATTTTTAAATTGGTCTTCTATCGGGGCAAATATCATTTACGATTTATCTTTTTTAGAAGGTAGAAAAAATATAGTAATTTTAACCGACGAAGATAGAGATAACGTTTTATATTCTATACAAAATATCTTTATAGAAAATAAACGCAAACTTAAAAACGTTAGG
>JAGAUH010000036.1 GCA_017620875.1 Clostridia bacterium | reverse complement strand
GTAAAAAAATAAAAACGCAAATTTGTTGGCAGGAGCAAAAAAAAGGGGAAATTTGGCAACAAAAAGTAAAAGAAAAAATATTAAAGCAAAGTGTTTTTTTAAAAGAGATAGGGTGTTTTAAAGAGAGTGATATGCTTGCAAATTATATAAAACAAGTAGAGTTTAATGACGTAACTAATAGAGAAGGGCACTCTGCTAAGGTTTATTTTAACGCTTTGTGGGGATTAGATTTTTGCAGAAGAAAAGACAGTTGGACCAACACTGCCCTAAACTATGGTTACTCTATTTTACTTTCTTTATTTAATAGAGAAATTGCTAAAAATGGATATATAGCCCAACTTGGAATATGGCATAAAAACGAATTTAATGCTTTTAATTTGGCAAGCGACCTTATGGAGCCTTTTAGGGTGCTAGTGGATAAAATAGTGTATTTAGAAAAAGAAGAACAAAATTGGAAAAATAGCATTTTATCTTTATTAGAAAAACAAATAGTTATAAACAATAAAAGTCAATTTTTAGAAAATGCCGTATCCGAATATTGTTCTAGCGTGTTTGATAGTTTAGAAAGTGGGGAAATAAATTTAAAGTTTTATGTTTTGTAGGATTATGCGTTTAATAGTATTTTTCGATTTGCCTACCACGTCTAATAAAGATTTGGCAGAATATCGCAGTTTTAGAAAGTATTTGTTAAAAAACGGATTTGTGATGTTGCAAGAGTCGGTATATTGTAAGTTGGCGTTAAATAACGGTTCTTTAGAATTAGTTAAAAAACAACTCAAAAAAAATTTACCAAGTGGCGGGCTTGTGCAGGTGTTAACCGTAACCGAAAATCAGTTTGAAAAAATGGAGTTTTTAGTTGGCGAAAAAGATTTAAAGGTAGTGGATAGCATGCAAAGGATAATTAAGTTATGAAAATTTGTCACCCTTTATTAGATACCATTATAGATTTTGATAAAAATAGCGTTTGTCTTTTAGCAATAGAAAACAATAAAGAGTATTATAACTTGTGTTTGCAAGCATATGCTCAATCTCAAGGTGGACAAGGGGATTTTTGCTTGTCTAAAGGCGGAGAAATTTTAGATTTTGCAAAAAATAGTTTGGTTTTATACGATTTTTTAAACATAGATTTTACTAGTAAAAAAGTTAAGACCACAATAGATAACGCCGTGCTAGAAGAATTAAAAAAACCAGAATATTTTATGGATTTGGCAACGTTAAATAGTCAAGTTGTTGCTTTAAACGATAAAGTGCTTGCTAGCATAGATTTGCCTTTAGATTTTTCAGAAGAATTTGGGATAGAAAAATTTATAAAACTATCTGATTATTACGTTTTGCAAGAGCAAACCCTTTTAGAAAAACTAATAACTTATATCGATATTTTTATAAAAATAAAAAAGATAAATTTTGTTGTTTTAGTAGGCTTATTTCCTTTTTTATCTCAAGAAGAAATAAATTTGTTTATTAGTCAACTAAATTATATGCAAATAAAGGTGCTTTTTTTAGAAAATAAAGATTATTGCGTTTTAAATTGCAGTAAAATAATAATAGATAAAGATCTTTGTCAAATTTAATTTTTTAAAACAATTTTTTATAACACCCTTTATTTTTTAAGGGGGTTATGATATAATTTTTTTGGTGTACTATATAAAAATTGCCGTCGTAAGCGGAAAAGTAATTTTTAAATTTGAGGTTTGAGAGTTATGTAATTTTTTATAGTACTAAAACGATAAAGAAAGGGTAACACCTTAAAGGAGTGTTTGAGAGT
>JAGAUH010000035.1 GCA_017620875.1 Clostridia bacterium | reverse complement strand
GTTTTGAATTTGACTTCTTTCGTTTTGGCAAGCAACGATAATACCAGTAGGAAGGTGAGTTATTCTTATAGCGGATTCGGTTTTGTTTACGTGTTGACCACCCGCGCCACTACTACGATAGGTATCTACCTTTAAATCTTCCGGTGGGATAACAATTTCTTGATTGTCTATAATTTCCGGCATAACTTCTACCGAAACGAAAGAAGTGTGCCTACGCTTATTGGCATCAAACGGAGAAATACGAACTAAACGATGAACGCCCTTTTCCGACTTTAAAAATCCATAAGCGTTTACGCCTTCTACCCTAAAAGATACACTTTTTATACCTGCGCCGTCGCCGTCTAATCTATCCATTTCGATAACGGTATACTTATGTTTTTCGGCGTAACACATAAACATACGATAAAGCATTTCGCACCAATCGCACGCCTCCGTTCCGCCTGCACCCGCGTGCAAGTTCATAATTGCGTTAAGTCCGTCGTATTTACCTTTTAATAGGGTTTGTAACCTTATTTCTTCGATATTTTTTTCCGCAAGGGTAAGTTCTTTTTCTATTTCGGATAGTAAACTATCGTCGTCTTCTATCTCGGCGTATTCTATTACGTCTAACGCTTCTTTAATAATTTTATCGCATTTGTCGTAAGCGCCAAGTTTACCTTCTATAACAGATATTTTTTGAGCAATAAGTTTACTCTTTTCTAAATCGCCCCAAACTACGGGATCTTCTTGTTGTTTTTTAAGTTCTAATAATTCTACTCTCAACTTGTCCGTGTCAAAGAGAGTATCCTGCCTCTGTTAGTATTGTAGATAAATCTCTAATTTTTTGTCTATAAACGTCGGTTTTTACCATAATTCCTCCTAAAAATATCAAATTATTAATTATTTACATAATTATTATACAATATTAAGTATAGTTTGTCAAAATATTTTTGAAATTTGTACATAAATAGTTGACTTTTTTCGACAAAAGCATTATATTTTTATTCTGCATTAAAATTGTGATAGGGAAATAAAATAAGGCTCAGTCACAATTAGTGGTTGAAGTAAATAAGGCTTTAAAATGCAAGAAAGACAAGGCACAATCCCCGTAGATAAGAATATATATCTTTTCAAGGGGTTTAACGCAGTATTTCGTAGTATTTTAACGGCTTATTATCAACCAATGGTTGCGAATGAGCCAATAACAAAAAGGAGGACTAAAAATATGGAATTAGAAACTAAATACGGAACAGTTAAAATTTATGCTAAAACCGTTAGCGAACACGCTTTAGGTCAAATAATTAAAGTTGCAAACAGTCCTCTAGGGGAAAATGCTCACGTAAGGATTATGCCAGACTGCCACGAAGGTAAAGGTTGCGTTATTGGTACTACTATGAAAATTGTAGACAAAATATGCCCTAACCTAGTTGGCGTTGATATTGGTTGCGGTGTTACGCTTGTTAAAACTGATATAGACTTTGCCAAAAACTTTACCGAACTAGACAAAGTTATAAACAAATACGTGCCTTTCGGCTCTAACAACCATAAAACCATAAAGGCTTATCCGTTTGAACAGTTAAAATGTTGGAAATTTTTAAGCGAAGACGTTAGATTAACGGCGCAAAAAAGCCTTGGAACTTTGGGTGGCGGAAACCACTTTATAGAGGCGTATGACGGCGGATACTTATCGGTACACAGTGGTAGCAGAAGTATTGGGCAAATGGTTGCTAAATATTACCAAAAACTAGCAGAGAAAACTTTGATAGAAGAACTTTGCGAAAAAAGGAAAATTGCCCTTTTAGAAATACCGGAAGAAGAAAGAGAAAGTTATTTAAGACAAAACGTTATTTCCGTAGAAGAAGAACTTTGTTATTTAACGGGACAAAACTTGCAAGATTATTTGCACGACGTTGGTATTTTGCAAAACTTTGCCGACCTAAATAGACACACTATTTTAAAGGTAATAGTAGAAAATTTGGGTGGTAAAATTTTAGACGAGATAAATAGTATACATAATTATATAGACTTAAAATATATGATTTTAAGAAAAGGCTCTATCTCGGCACAAAAAGGCGAAATTTTAGTTATACCGCTAAACATGAAAGACGGTATGTTAATTTGCAAAGGTAAAGGCAACGAAGATTGGAACTATTCTGCCCCACACGGCGCGGGAAGATTATACCCAAGAAGTAAATGTAGAGAATTGTTTACCCTAGAAGAATATCAAATGGAAATGGAAGGGATTTACTCATCCAGAATTAGTTTAGGTACACTTGACGAAGCACCTTTTGTTTATAAAGACTACAAAGAAATTATGGACTGCATAGAGCCAAGTGTAGAAATATTACAAAGAATTACCCCTATATACAATTTTAAAGCGTAAAAATACGGCGATTGCAAAAAGCAATCGCCGTAAATTATTTTCACAAATATTTATTCTGGCACGAGTTCTACCGTAATGGTAAAATCTTTTAAGTTTACAATTAAGTTGTAAGTGCCGATATTTTTAAAATATTTATTTGATATTAGTAAATTGTTTGTATCTACAACGCTTAAACTATAAGTTTTATATTTGTTTGTATGAAAATTAGGCACGGAATAAGTATACTGCTTTGACACGACGTATTGTTGATAGAATATATAAGGCACGCTTGCATCATACGGGGCTAACTCGTTAAAATTTTCGCCATCGTAATACACACAAGAATAGGTGGCGGTGTTAGCATTTATAAGTTCTAAATTTACTTGGTAGGTTTTACGATTGATATACACGTTATAGTTGCCACCAACGTTAAAAGTTATTAATTCTTTGTATAAACTAGCATATTTTTCGTTTACACTATCTTTTAAAGTAACCTTATAATTACTT
>JAGAUH010000034.1 GCA_017620875.1 Clostridia bacterium | reverse complement strand
TCCGATATATTTATTTTTTAAAAATCCTAATCCGTAAGGTATACCACTTTCTTCCGAATAACCGATAGCACCGTCTATTCCGCTATCTGGCACGCCGATAACGACGTCGGCTTCTACGGGGTGTTGTTGCGCTAAAAATTTACCTGCTCTTAGCCTTGCTTCGTGTACGGAACATCCGTCTATAATAGAGTCTGGTCTAGCAAAATAAACGTACTCAAAAACACAAAGCGCAGGTTTTTTCTTATTGCAATAATCCGTTATAGAAAAGATTTTATCTTGAGAAAATACCATAATTTCTCACGGGATAATATCTCTAACAAATTTTGCACCTACAACGTCTAACGCGCAAGTTTCGCTTGCGATAACGTAGTCGCCGTTTTTAACTTTTCCGTAACAAAGCGGTCTTATACCATTGCCATCCCTAACGGCTATCATTTTTTTAGGGCTCATTACAAGAAGTGTAAACGCACCTTTTAGTTTTGCAACTGCGTTTTTAACCGCTTCTTCTATTGTGCCAACCACTAATCTTTCTTTAGTTATCATATAAGATAAAAGTTCGGTGTCGCTAGAAGTGTGGAAAATTGCACCTTCTAACTCTAACTTTTGCCTTAATTCGTAAGAGTTTGTTAAACATCCGTTTAACGCAATTGCCATACGACCTTTAATATGGTTTACAACCATTGGTTGACAATTCGCTCTGTCGTTACTATCGCTTTTACCATATCTTACGTGACCGATTGCCATGTTACCTTGACCTAGTCTTGCAAGGATTGGTTGAGTAAATACTTCGTTTACAAGACCAACGTCTTTATAGCCTTTTAAAACTCCGTCTTCTGCAACGACTATACCGCAACCTTCTTGTCCGCGGTGTTGTAGGGCGTGTAATCCGTAATATACGGGACTAACCACGTCTTTACTCTCTAATGAGAATATACCAAATATGCCACATTCTTCTCTGATTTTTTGCATACGTGTTTCGCTCCTATTTAAAATTTATATAACAACTTATACGTTGTATTTTTCTACGATTTCTTTGTTTTTTGCAAGGACTTTTTCCGTTGCAGATTTTCTTAATTCGTCTAGTTTTTTTGCAATAGCGCTATCTTCTACCCCAACTATTTGAAGCGCAAGTAACGCTGCGTTTTGAGCACCATCTATCGCAACGGTTGCAACGGGTATTCCGCTTGGCATTTGCACGGTAGAAAGTAGTGCGTCTAACCCGTCTAAGGTAGAAGACTTAATAGGAATACCTATTACGGGGATAGTGGTGTTTGCGGCAATTGCCCCCGCTAAGTGAGCGGCTTTACCTGCGGCGCATATTATAGCACCGTATCCGTTACTTCTTGCGTTTAAAGAAAACTCTCTTGCTTCTTCTGGTGTCCTGTGAGCAGAAAAAATATTTACAGAATATTCTGCCCCAAATTCTTTTAAAGTGTTAATTGCTTTTTCTACTACGGGCAAATCGCTATCGCTACCCATAATAATTCCTATTTTCTTCATAAAGTCTCCTTATTTTATTAAATTTAAAATAATTTCTTCGGCACGTTTTACGTTGGCTTTGCCTTGAGAATTTTTCATAACGAAGCCAAACAACGCGTTAATTGCTTTTTGGTTTCCGCTTTTATAATTTTCTATTGCGACAGGATTTAACTCTACCGCTTTTTTACACAATTCGATAAGTTTATCTTCTGGGAAGCCTGCAATATCTTCCGCTTTTACAAACTTGTCTACGCTTTCGCCACTTTCTAACATTTTAGTTAGTGTTTTTTGGGCGTTGTTAAATAAATATTTACCTTCGTCTACGTATTTAACTAGTTTAGCAAAATCTTGCGGAACGAGTTTTACGTCAAACTTTTCTTTATCTTCTTCGGTGGCAAGTGTAGAATAAACAGTACCCAAAATTAAGTTTGCAGTGTTTTTTGCAGTTGCTCCGCTATTTACTACCGCGTCGAAAAAGTCTGCTACTTTTTTATACTTAAATAATAGTTGTGCGCTTGCAAGCGGAAGTTTTAATTCTTCTACAAATCTATTTAATCTTTGGTCTGGTAGTTCTGGAAGTTCCGCTTTTATTTTGTCTACTTCTTCTTGCATAATTTCCATTGTGATAATGTCTGGCTCTGGGAAGTATCTATAATC
>JAGAUH010000033.1 GCA_017620875.1 Clostridia bacterium | reverse complement strand
TATAAATAATCTTACGTTGTTTACGTAATCGTTAGGAACGGTTATTGTTGCACCAAAAGTTATTCCGCAATTTGGCGTACTCCAATAACTTCTAAAACTTGCACCTTCTTCCATCACGAAGGAAGATTCTTCTGCGATTACTCTTTCAGTACCCCCCCCCCATTTGCATAATTTTAGCCTGAGATAACCCTAAGCCTATTCCTAAAACAAACAAAAAACTAAAAAAACTTAACAATATCTTTTTCATATACATGCTCCTAAACATAAAAAAATATTTCTTAATGTCCCATTATAAAAAAGTACAATATATTATAACACAATATAATACATTATTCAATACCTATTTAGAAGAATACTATTATTTTTTAAAAAAAGTTTATATTTTATAAATTATAGCATACTAACCAAAATGATTTGACTTTTTTTTGCTATAATAATATACTCTAAATGATATTTTTTGGAGTTACACTATGATTAGAGAAGACGTAAGGAACATTGCAATAATTGCCCACGTAGACCACGGCAAAACTACCCTTGTTGACGAATTACTTAAACAAAGCAACATTTTTAGAACTAACGAACAAGTTGCCGACAGGGTTATGGATAGCAACGATATAGAAAAAGAAAGAGGCATTACTATACTAGCAAAAAACACAGCAATACATTATAACGGAGTAAAAATAAACGTTATAGACACCCCCGGACACGCCGATTTTGGTGGCGAAGTGGAAAGAATACTTTCTATGGTAGACGGTGTTATATTACTTGTAGACGCAGTAGAAGGCAGTATGCCACAAACCAGATACGTGCTTAAAAAAGCGTTAAATTTAAACAAAAAACCTATTGTTGTAGTAAACAAAATCGACAAAGGTGGCGATATAGAAAAAACCTTAGATAGCATACTAGAATTGTTTTTAGATTTAGGCGCAAACGACGACCAATTAGATTTTAAAACGATTTATGCAAGCGCAAAACTTGGCTTTGCAAAAAGAGAACTATCTGACGAAAGCAAAGATATGTCTCCACTACTTCAAACCATAATAGACGAAATCCCTGCCCCACAAGGCGAAATTGATGCAGGACTACAAACGATTATTTGCAATATCGACTACGACCCATACGTTGGAAGAATTGGTATAGGTAGAGTTGTTAGGGGTAAAATTAGCCAAAACCAAGCAGTTATTATTTGTCATACCGACGGAACAACATCTAACGCGAGAATTGCAAATCTATTTCAGTTTGACGGTTTAAAAAAGGTTAACGTAGAAGAAAGTAAAGTTGGCGACATTATTGCTATAAACGGAATAGATAAAATTAATATTGGCGAAACCATATGCTCTAACGACGCAATAGAACCACTACCTTTTGTAGAAATTGACGAACCAACCATAAGTATGTTTTTTATGGTTAACAACTCCCCTTTTGCAGGCAAAGAAGGAAAGTTTGTTACAAGTAGACAATTAAGAGCAAGATTATTTAAAGAAATAGAAACAAACGTTAGTATGAAAATAGAAGAAACCGACCAAGCCGACACCTTTAAAGTTTACGGCCGTGGCGAACTACATTTATCTATACTAATAGAACAAATGCGTAGAGAAGGATACGAATTTCAAGTATCTAGACCAAAAGTAATTTTTAAAGAAAAAGATGGCAAAACTCAAGAACCAATGGAAGAAGTTGTGGTAGAAGTTCCCGACGAATACGTTGGTGCGGTTATGAGTAAACTAGGCTCTAGGAAAGGCGAACTTAAAAATATGTCTAGTTCGGTTTCTGGCGAAACAAAACTTACCTTTTCTATACCAAGCCGTTGTTTAATTGGTTACCGTAGCGAACTTTTAACCGACACTAAAGGTTTTGGCGTTATGAACTCTATTTTTACCGGTTACGAAGACTATAAAGGCGACGTGCAAGAGCGTAACCGCGGTAGTTTAGTTTGTTTTGAGCAAGGAACGACAACTCAGTATGGATTATTTAAC
>JAGAUH010000032.1 GCA_017620875.1 Clostridia bacterium | reverse complement strand
TTAGAAACACAATATACAACCATAAAAAATGCATCTTCTCAAGCGTCTGTATTTTTCGACGTATGGTATTCGCAAGGGTATACAAACGGCGTATCGCTAAAATATTGTAAATCTATGGGAATTCCATTAGAAGTTTGGACCATAGATAACGTAGCAAACTTTGACAGTATCGATCCTTACGTTACGGGTGTTAGTAGTAACTGGATAGTTGCAGGAAAATATTTAAGCGAAAATAAAACTTATACTATTACTTGGCAAGACGAAAACGGGAACAACTTAGAAACAGAAACCGCAAACTACGGAGACGTAATTACCGGTCCTACACAAACAAAAGATGGTTATATACATAGGGGTTGGACAACAACGGAAACCGTAACTACGGATACTTTAGGAAGTATAACTATAACAAATAGATATTCTAAAAAAGTAACGGTAAAAAGTGATATGGTGTTAAAACCAGAGTTTTACACGGCGACAAGCGTGTGGGACGGAACTTACCCTACCGTTAAAAGCGAAGTTGATGCTCCAATTTACCAATTTGGTGGTACGGGTTCTGCTAGTGATCCGTTTTTAATTTCTTCCGCACAAGACCTAGCTGCTTTATCGGCCTTGTCTTTTGGTATAGACTACGGCGATTATATCGGTTTAGATGGAGAAACTCACGATTATTATTATAACGTAATTGCGGATATAAATATGTCTTGTGGTGGTTGGATACCTATTTGTTACCAAAACGAAACTGGTTGGATAAACGTTAGTAGTGGAGATTGGGATACTTTTAGGGGATGGTTTAAAGGCGCCGATGCCGACAACAATGATAACGTGCATACCATAACTTTTGGTGAAGAAAGTGCAATATTCCGTTTTGGATTGTTTTTTGGTATAGAAAGTGCAACGGTAAAAAATATAAATCTTACAGGTAACGTTATTGCAGGAAACTATACTGCGGGTGTTGCAGTTGCTAGTAAAGGTTGGACAACGCTAGAAAATATTACTTCTAACGTAAACTATACAATTGTAAAATCTAACGATCCTATAGCATATTCGGGTGGCATGCTTGGGCACGTTATACAAAACGCTACCGAAGGAACAACTTTAAAAAATTGTAAATATACAGGTACAATTGTTGTAGAAAACACCTATACGGGTGGTAAAGTAGGTGGACTTGTTGGTTCTGGTTATAATGGATTAACTTTAACAAACTGTCCTAATACGGCTGATAGTACGGGTAATATTTATTATGGTGAAAACGGAGTGCAAGTTGGGGACAAAATAAACGTTTCCGATTATGGCGTATATCCAACTTGGGTAGGAACTCTAGTTGGTGATTATAACGATTTAAAAGTAACCGTTACTTGGGGAGTAGATAGTGCTAAACCTACTACCACTGAATTTGGTTACGGTGCAAAACCCGTGTATACGGGAACTACGCCAACTAAAACTTCTAATAAAGAAGGTGAAAAATACGTGTTTGCAGGTTGGTCCACAACCGATGGTCAAATAGATTTAGCATACGGGGATATTTATAGTGCGGTAACGGATGACGTAACGTTATATCCGGTATTTTCTACAATGGTTAAAGTAAACGTTACTGTAAACGATAATAATTGGGGTAGCGTTACTATAAAAGAAGGCGACACTATTATCAACGAAAATAGTTTTTGGGTTTATAAAGATTCTATTTTTACAGACAAGAGTGATAGTGTTACTAGAATTATAGAAGGTTCGCAATATAAAGACCAACAATATGATACTATTACCTTTACGCTAACTCGAAACACTATAGATAAAGTGGGTTATACAACAACCTTTGTAAATTGGCAATATGCAACTGCACAAATAACACAATTAAGAAATATTTACGCTAACTTTAATAGAACAGCAAATACTTACACTATAAAGTTTAATGCAACAAGTGGTAGCGGAGAAATGGCAGATATGTCGTTTACTTACGACCAGACACAAAATTTAACGGCAAATACGTTTACTAAAAGCGGTTGGGTATTTGTTGGTTGGGCTACAACCCAAGATGGAGCAGTAGAATACACTGACAATCAAGAAGTTTTAAACTTAACGGCAACAAACGGCGACGAAATAACTTTATACGCTCAATGGAATTGTGGTATAACTATTTTAGTAAACAATGATACTTGGGGTTACGTAGACGTAATTTATCCAAACGTAGAAGAAAATTCTACAATTATTATAGACGGAAACACTTTAAAAGTTGGCGACGTTATAATTACTACTGCAATACCTTACGACTTGGCAGAGTTTAGGGGTTGGTCAACGCAGTCTAGCGGTAAAAAAATGACCGATTTAGGCGTTGTAACAGGTGGAACAACTTATTATGCGTTATTCTATGCAAAAACAAGCGTTTGGGACGGAACTTATCCAGAGAACGTTATGAGTGGGGATGGTGTAGAACCAAACTATTACGAAGGTAATGGTACTTATGGTTCTCCATATTTAATATATGACGCAAACGACCTAGCAACTATGTCTAGACTTTCTATGGGTAAAAACTATGGTCAATCGCAAAGTGGACAAGATATTTACTTTAAACTAATGGCAAATATGGACCTAAGTATTGGTGGTTGGGTGCCTATTTGCGATAACGATACAGATCAAGGTGGTTGGCAAGTTGGTTCTAACGAATCTGTTAGTAGTGGAAATTGGCATTGTTTTAGGGGATACTTTAACGGAAATAATAAAACCATAATCTATGGTGAAAAAAATAGTAATCTTTGTTTTGCTTTGTTTATTGGCTTAGAAAGTGCTAAGGTTTACGACCTAAATTTTGCAGGAAGCATTGTAGGACACCATTATTCTAGTTGTGTTGCCGTAATAAGTAAGGGTTACGTTGAGATAAATAACGTTACTTCTAGCGTAGACTTTACTATACAACAAAGTAGCGATAAGCAAGCAAGAACGGGTAGTATGATATGTCAAACCGTTCAAAATGCAAGTGGTGATACGGATCTTATAAATTGTCGTAATACAGGTAATATTACCATTGACGAAAGTTATTCTGTAGTAGGCGGATTTGTTGGTTTTGGCTATAACGGATTAGAATTATACGGTTGTACTAGCACGGGTGTAATAAAAGACAATAACGGTACCGTGTTAAACGACGTTGGCAACGAAGAAAAAAATTATGGTGTTTATTCTAAATGGGTAGGTAACCTAATTGGTAACTATTTCCACCTAAAAGTAGAAATTACTTTTGTTGTAGACGGACAAGATAATGTTGTTTACGACGAAGGTTATGGTAACTTGCCAAACTATAAAAACGCAACGGATCCAAGTTCTAACAAGGTGGTAGTTCCTATCAAGACGACTGCAGGCGGTATAAAATACGTGTTTGCCGGTTGGAGTTACGACAACGACGGAACGGTAGATACTTTACAACCTTTAGTAGAAGCAGATACGGTATATGCAGTATTTTCTACAATGCGTCAAGTTACGTTTAACGTGGTAGAAGAAGGTTGGGGCAATATAACTATAAACGACGGAAATGCTAATATAGACGGAACAAGTGTTTGGGTATATTTAAACTCTACCTTTGAAACGGCAGGAAACGTTTTAACGATAACGGGCTCTGCATTAAATAATCAAGTTTTAGAAACTATTACTTATAGCGTAACGGCTATTCAAGCAACTAAAACCGACGAGTTTACTTACGCGTTTTATAGTTGGAGCGAAAATAGTGGAACTATAACCGATACAAAAACTATTGTTATAACCTTTACAAAAACGACAAATAGTTATATAATAACGTGGGTGGTAAGTACAAACGGTGGACAATGGAGCGATGCAACCACAACGGATAAAACTACTTCCGTTAAATTTGGCGACGTTCCTAAAGCGCCGGAAATTCCAACAAAACCAAACGACGGCAATACAAAGTATACTTTTGTTAGATGGGATCCAACTATTGCTTCCGTTACGGGAAATGCAACTTACGTTGCTGTTTTTGCAACCAAGTCGGCAGTGAGCGCATCTTTATCTGTAAAAGAAACCGTAGGAATAAACTTTTATATAGACGTATTGGCTATTACTTCTAACGATATGGGTTCTTACGTAAAACTAACGTATAACCACAACCATACGAGTTATACCGAAAATATTTATACCGATACGATAAAAATATCCGATTTAACAAAAGAAAAGGACGGAACGTATAAATTTAGTATAAAATATGCAAGTGGACAAATTGCCGATGGTATCGTGTTAG
>JAGAUH010000031.1 GCA_017620875.1 Clostridia bacterium | reverse complement strand
TACAAGACCTAGCAGTCGACTTTTCCTTAATCCCAAAAAACTTTTGCTTTACAAAACTTTTTCGGGAACCCTAATAAAATTCTTGGCGGATTTCCTAGCACTACTTGCAACTAGAAAGTTTAATCCGTTTCTATTTAGATTTTTTAAAGGTATTAGAATTGTTTTCTAGTACCTTTTTTTAAACTTCCCATTTACTTTGCAATACTGCGTTTCTGCAAAAATTCTAGACTACAATGTCCAACAAGGTCTATTGTATCCTGTAATTTTAGCGAGCCTCGTATAACTTGTAACTATCCAATTTTACCCAGCATTACTTAAGTATGGTGGAAGAATAATCAACCAACAAGGTCTACCAAATTTTAAAAATTTGTCGAGCCTAGTGCGTCAAAGTACGACAATATTTAAACAACCACCAAGGGTTTGGTGGTTGTTTTTGTTTTTGTCGACTTTTTAAAATCCCAAAAAATTTTTTACAAGTGGTTGTAAAAATTTTGTTTGGGAACCCTAAATTTATCCCAAAAAACTTTTATTTTATAAAACTTTTTCGGGAGCCCCATATGGTTTCTAGAAAGTTTAACGTTCTCATTATTTTAGATTAAAAAGATATTTACTTTTTTAAGTAGGTGTTATTTTACCTTACGTAAACAACGCGTTAGTTTGTTAAGTAAAAATTATATTTTTGTATTAAATCGACTTATAGGGGTACTTTTTAGGGTGTTTGTAAAAAATTTTAAAAAACTTATTTCACCTTATAAAAAAATTATTGACAAAATAATATTTTTAATGGTATATTTTAGAAAAAGTTAATAATTAATTATTAAACTAAAGGAGCATCTATGAAAATTGCAATTTATGGATATGGTAATTTAGGTAAAGGCGTAGAGCACGCCGTGTTAAACGCGCCTGATATGGAAATGGTTGGTGTTTTTACCCGTAGAGAGCCTAGCGCCGTTAAAACTATAAAAAGTAAAGTTTTTAGCGCGGACAGAATTTTAGAGTTTAAAAACGATATAGACGTTTTAATAATTTGTGGCGGTTCTGCTACGGATTTACCTAAAATGACTCCTACTTTAGCAGAGCATTTTAACGTGATAGATAGTTTTGATACTCACGCAAAAATTCCAGAGCATTTTGACGCCGTAGACGAAGTTTGTTTAAAAAACAACAAAGTTGCCCTAATTTCTTGTGGTTGGGACCCAGGTATGTTTAGTTTGGCAAGAGTGTATAGCGAAGCAATACTTCCTAACGGAAAAGATTATACTTTTTGGGGTAGGGGCGTTAGTCAAGGACATAGCGACGCTATCCGTAGGATAAAAGGCGTTGTAGATGCAAGACAATATACCGTGCCTATCGAAAGTGCTTTACAGAGTGTTAGAAACGGCGAAATGCCAGAGTTTACCGCAAGGCAAAAGCATTTAAGAGAGTGCTACGTTGTTGCAGAAGAAGGGGCAGACTTAAAGGCTATCGAGCAAGAAATTGTTACAATGCCAAATTACTTTGCCGATTACGATACAACCGTAAACTTTATTTCGTTAGAAGAACTTAAAGAAAAACATATGGGCATACCACACGGCGGAAAGGTTATCCGCACGGGTACAACCGCAAACGGCGAAAATAAACACGTAATAGAATATAGTTTAAAATTAGATAGCAATCCAGAGTTTACCGCAAGCGTTTTAGTTGCTTACGCTAGGGCAGTAAATAAAATGTATTACAAAAAAGATTATGGTTGCAAAACCGTTTTAGACGTTGCTCCTGCCGATTTAAGTTTAAGAAGTGGCAAAAATTTAAGAAAAGAAATGTTATAATAATTAAACGACCTTTTTAGCAAAGGTCGTTTTTTATTGCAAAAATATACTATATTTTTAAAACCGTATAAATATAATTGACAAAGTATATTTTTTAGTGTTAAAATAAATACTACTAAAAAGGTTGCAATTAGGTGAAGTATGAAAATTTCTAAAAAGACAAACTATGGTTTGCAAGCCTGCTATTACCTTAAAGAAGTATACCCAGATGGGAGTGTTTCTGCAAAGGAGCTAGAAAAAAAGATAGCGGTTTCTAGCAAATATTTAGAGCAAATTATGCGTGCGCTTTCTAAACAAAATATAGTAAAAGCAAGCCGTGGCGCAAGTGGCGGATATTATTTAGCAAAAGCCCCTAGCGAAATAACGGCAGGTGATATTGTTAGAGCGTTAGAAGAAAATTTAGAAATAATTTCTTGCGTAAAAAAGACTAATTGTACCAAATGTCCTAGTGCAAACGTTTGGCGAATATTGCATAAGGACATAAACGAATCGTTAGATAGAATAAAACTTAGCGAAATGGAGTAAGTTATGGACAGAATATATTTAGACCACTCTGCAACGACTGCAGTAGATAGTAGAGTATTACAAAAAATGTTGCCTTATTTTACCGAAATTTACGGAAATGCAAACTCTCAACATAGCTATGGTAGAGACGCGCTTAAAGGCGTAGATTGGGCAAGGGATACAATTGCAAGTTTAATAGGCGCAAAAAGTAGCGAAGTTTATTTTACTTCCGGCGGAACAGAAGCCGATAACTGGGCTTTAAAAGGTATTGCAGAAGCCTATAAAGATAAAGGCAAAAAAATAATAATGTCTAGTATAGAGCACCACGCAATGCTTGCAACGGGCAAGCAACTACAAGATGCCGGCTACACCGTTTTATACGCGCCTGTAAACAATAAAGGTATAGTAGATTTAGAGTACCTAAAACAAAACGTAACGGAAGACACGCTACTTGTTAGCGTAATGTTAGTAAACAACGAAATCGGTACTATTCAGCCTATAAAAGAAATAGTAAAATTATGTAAAGAAAAGGGTGTTTTAGTGCATACTGATGCCGTGCAAGCAATGAGTAGTTTG
>JAGAUH010000030.1 GCA_017620875.1 Clostridia bacterium | reverse complement strand
CTTATGTAGGTGCTTTTTTAATGACCAACAAGGTCTATCCAAATCCTATAATTTTGTCGAGCCTTGCCTAACTTGCAAAAATTCACTTTAATAGTTTTTGTTAAAACTAAAAAAATTTAAGATAAAATTTTCTATTATTACTTTAAACTAGAAAGTTTAATCCGTTTTTGTTTAAACTAAAAGGTATTAGAATTTTTTCTAGTACCTTTAATATTATAAAAATATAAAGGCTTAACCTTAGCGGTTAAGCCTTGTTTTATGGTTTTATCGTTATACTTAATATTTCGGGTTGGTTAAATAGGCGGGGAATAAAGTTTTTGCATAAGCCACGGCTTACTATCATTGTGGGCGTTCCTAAATCAAAAGCACCGCTTGTGTATTTAGGAAATAATCCTTCGTCAGAGCAAAATACGCCTTGTTCTGTCCAAGGTATTCTCCATTGTCCGCCGTGAGCGTGTCCGCAAAGTATTAAATCAAATTTAGTCTCTTTATATTCTTCTACAAAGGTTGGTCTATGAGAGAGTAGTATGCTATATTTATCGTCCACTTGGTTAGACATTTCGCCAATGGCCCTTAGCCAAGTATCGGGCGGTGTTTTCTCTTGCGGGTCTTGTAACCCGAAAATACGCAAGGTTGTGTTTTTTACGTTTACGTCTACAAAGGTATTAAATACTATATTTACCCCAAAACTCTCTAAATATTCTTTAACTCTTTGCCTAACGGAAACCTTCATTTCGTGGTTGCCATAGATATAGTACATTGGGGCAATATGTTTTAATTGGTTTAATAAAATAGTGCAAGGCGTTCTGTCCCTAACGTCGTCTACAATGTCGCCCGGCATTAAAATTAGGTCGGGGTTTTCTTTTTTTATGGCGTTTACAAGTTCTTCTTGGTTGTCCCCGTATTTGCTACTATGAAAATCTGCTAATACCACTAGTTTTATTTCTTCTTGTACCTTATTGGTGTTAATAGTGTGATAAGTGGTTTGCAATTTCGGTATAGAAAAAACAAAAAATAAAATTGTTAAAACTAGCAAAATTGCGCTAATAATAGATAAAGTAACAATCATTTTTTTCCTCATAAACATAAAAATATTATATCAAAATTAGTATATACTGTCAACACTAAAAATATTTCTAAATATTAAAAAAGGCTATACTAGTATAAAAATAACTTTTTTACAAATAATACCTTTGTAGAGGAGAATTATATGAAATCTACAGGAATTGTAAGAAGAATAGACGAACTTGGTAGGGTGGTTATCCCTAAAGAAATAAGAAAAACGCTTAGGATTAAAGAAGGTGATCCGCTAGAAATTTTTACCCAGGAAGAACAACTTTTGTTTAAAAAATATTCGCCCGTTGCAAATATAAACGCCTTGGCAGAAGACGTTGCCGTTTCACTTGCAAGCGTAAACGAGTGTTCTTGCATAATTTGCGATATGGAAAAAATAGTTGCGTGCAAAGGTACGGGCACTAAAGAATTAAAAGGTAAAAAAATTTCTTCTAAATTAGAAAAATTAATCTATGAGAGAAAAAACTATATTTGTTCGGACGAGAGTTGCTCGCCAATAGAATTGTCTAGCGATGGCGGTGGAAAATATCCTTGCCAAATTATTATGCCAATTATTAGCGGTGGCGACGTTTTTGGTGGAATAATACTAGGCTCTAATTTGCAACTAGGCTCTGCCGAAATAAAGAGCGTTAGGGGTTTTAGCGAATATATAGGCAGGTTTTTACAAGTATGACGAGAAAAGAAAAAGAAATTATAAAAAGGGGACTTATCCCCTTTTATTTGGCGTATATTTCCGGTTATACTAACAAATTATGAAAATAAAAAGTAAACTACTTAGCGGTGCTTTAACTATATCGGTCGGCGCGTTTGTAGCAAAAGTGCTAGGCGCGTTTTATCGTATACCGTTAACTAATATAATAGGGACGGAGTCGCTTGGGTTATACCAAATGATTTTCCCATTATATTGTATACTACTAACTATATCTTCTACCGGTATCCCCAATAGCCTATCTAAACTTATTTCGGAAGGTAATAACGCTAAGGGAGTG
The DNA here is from genome assembly GCA_017620875.1 of Clostridia bacterium. GTDB lineage: Bacteria > Bacillota > Clostridia > Christensenellales > Borkfalkiaceae > UBA4675. The sequence continues at coordinate 2,551 of JAGAUH010000030.1, read as the reverse complement.
TTAACTACAAGTTTAAAAACTTTTTCGGTTTTAGGTGCTTTCGGCTCTTTAATTATGTTGGCGCTAGGGTATCCTATTGCCTTTTTGCAAGGCGATTTTAGGGCGGGGCTAGGATATATTTTGTTGTCCCCAAGCGTGCTTATAGTTAGCGTTCTTTCTTGTTATAGGGGTTATTTTCAGGGCAGTGGCAATATGAAACCAACTGCCCTTAGCCAAGTTATAGAACAATTAGTAAAATTAAGTTTTGGGCTACTTTTAGGATATATTTTTAGGCGTAATGTAGTATTATCTTCTTCTAGTTGCGCTCTAGCCGTAACTATTAGCGAAGTTGTTGCAACTTTTATAATATATCTACAATATAAAAGGGTAAAACTAGAAGATACGCCAAGCCAACCCTTTAGCAAAAAAAATATTTTAAGGGTGGTTTTTCCTATAACCATTTCTAGCATGCTAATACCACTAGCAAGGGTTTTAGATAGATTTTTAATCTTAAATATTTTAAAAAGGTATTTATCAAATTATACTCAAGTTTACGGTATTTATTCTGGCGGGGTAGAAAGTATTATAAACGTACCCGTTGTCCTTTGTTACGGCTTTGCAATAACGGGTATTCCGTTTATATCTTCTAGCAAGGCTCGTGAGCAAGATATGGTTTTATCAAAGTGTAAACAAGTATACTTTTTTACGGCGCTAAGCAGTAGCATTTTTGCTATATTATTATTTTTTGGTTCGGATATAATAGTTAAACTTTTATACTTTAAACTTAGCCTACAAAATAAAACGCTAATGGCAGGGCTTATAAAAACGCTATCTATCACGGTTATTTCTTTATCTTTATTGCAAACCACTTCTGCAATATTAGTGTCGCTTGGCAAACTATATTCGCCTTGTATAAACTTAAGTATCGGGGTTTTATTAAAGGTGGTGTTTAGCCTAATATTTTTATTTAATAAAAACCTAAATATATACGCGAGTGCAATTTCTGATATAATTTGTTTTACTACTGCATTTTTATTAAATTCCTTTAAAATTTTTAAAAAACAAAATTTTTAAATTTTTGTGTTAAAAATGTTGACAAATCAACAAAACCTATGGTAATATGTACGGCGGTATATATGAGTAGGTGAATTATGCAATCGAGATTCGAACTGTTTACTTTGCTAATTTCTAGGCTTAGTAAAGAGATAAAAAAAATTAAGACTAAAGAGACGGAAGAATATTGTTTAAGTAGTCCGCACGTTATAATTATTTATTTTTTGCATAAATATAACGGCATGACTTTAAAAGAACTATGTGATGCCTGTTCGGAAGACAAGGCAAGCGTTTCTCGCTCGCTAGACGCTTTAAGAAAAAAAGGGCTTATAAACTCGCAAAATAACAATCATTATAAAAACAAACTGTCTTTAAACTAGCAAGGCTGTTTGGTTGCTACAAAACTATGCAAAAAAATTGATACTTTTGTAGAAATAGCAAGTAGCGGTATTGCCGAAGAAGATAGAAAAGTTATGTATTCTTGCTTAAATATAATATACCAAAATTTAAAAAACGTTTCAGATAAATATGAGGATTAGTATATGGCAGTTAAAATTATTATAGATTCCGCATCGGATTTTACCAAACGAGAAGCAGAAGAAAAGGGCTTTGTTTTTTTACCAATGGAAATAACCGTTGGCGATAAAATTTATAGCGACGGCGTAGACCTATTGCCTAAAGATTTTTACGAGATTTTATCATCCCAAACCGCCCTTCCTAAAACTAGCCAAATAACGGCTTTTACTTACGAAGAAAAAATACAAGAACTAATAGATAATGGCAACGAAGTAGTAATAATTACTATTTCTAGTAAACTTTCCGCCACCTATTCTAACGCGGAAAGGGCTTGCGAAAAATTTAAAGGTAAAGCCTTTGCGGTAGATAGTTTAAACGCTTGCCTTGGCGAAAAGATTTTAGGACTATATGCAATGCAACTTGCTAATAGTGGTAAATCCGCCAAAGAAATTTATGCCGAGTTAGAAAAAGTAAAACACGATATAAAAGTATACGCCGTTATAGACACCTTAGAATATTTAAGAAAAGGTGGTAGGCTTTCTGGTGCGGTTGCAGTTGTTGGTTCGCTTTTAAACATAAAACCAATAATTAGCGTAGACAACGGCGAAATAAAAAATATCGGCAAAGCAATGGGGTTAAAAAAAGGCTTTAAGGCTTTAATGGATACCGTTTTTGCTAGTGGCGAAATAGATTTTGCTAAGCCATACGGCGTAATTTATTCTGGCAACGACACCACAAATTTACATAAGTTTTTAGAATATGCCCAAGATCTTTGGATAAAAGATACTCCAACCCCGTTAACAAGTAATTTAGGCAGTACGATAGGTACTCATATTGGGCCTGGGGCTATAGGGGTGGCATACTTTGTAAAGTAAAAACGAAGATATACTTCGTTATACTTTAGAAAACTTCAAACCACCTTCGGTTACGTACAGACGTACACGCCTGCGTCAAAGTACGACTAAAAGTCAGTAATTTAACAAAGTAAAATTACAAGACCTAG
>JAGAUH010000291.1 GCA_017620875.1 Clostridia bacterium | reverse complement strand
TCTTTGTTTTCCACCTCGGATATAAACTCTAACAAAGTATCTATATGGCTAGTTATTCTTTCGTAAGTAATGCCTTGTTGCCTTAGGTTTAGTAAAACGGATTTTACAAGAGAAAGGTCTTCCGCTTGTTCTAAAAGTACTAAATTTTCTATTTTGTTTAATCCGTCTTGGGTGTAAAGCGTAAGCGCGTTTTCTAAAAAGGCTTTTGGATCTGCCTCGGATATCACGTATTTATAAATAGATAATACCGCTTCTTGTAGGTTGTCGTCTTTACGGTTAGTTTGGTATTTTTCTACCAAGGCTAAAAAGTCGGGATTGCTAGTTTCGTATAAGTGAGAAAATAGGTTGTTTATTGCAACGAGTTTTAAATCCGTTTCGTTTACGCCTTCTAAAATTTTATAACTAGCGTCTATATCTAAACGGTAAAAATAGTTTTTTATTAGGTTACCGCAAAAAGAGTGGATAGTGCTTACGTTGGCGTAGGCTAGTTCGTCTAGTTGTTTTTTTAGTTCGGGTTTGTTAGGCAATTCTTCTTTAAGCCTTTTTGCAAGTTTTTCTTTCATTTGAGAGGCTGCAAGGGTAGTAAAGGTCGTTGCTAAAATTTGTGAAATATCGGCTTCTTGGTTTAAAATTATTTGAGCCATACGCTCTATCATAACAGAAGTTTTTCCACTGCCGGCAGATGCCGACACCAATACGTTTTTACGCGACTCTATTGCTTTTAATTGTTCTTCCGTCCAACAGTTACTCATTTGTTCCCTCCGCAATCTCTTGTAGTTGTTCTTCCGTTATAGAAATATCAGGGCGATTTGTGTCAAATTTTTCTCTTGTAAAGCCACATAACGCGCCAAAACTACAATATTTGCACGCGTCTTTAGTTGGCGAAATTACCGCGTAATCCGCCTTTATTTTTTCTATGGCTCTTGCGGTAATTATTCTTGCGTATTTACACAACGCTAAAAGCGTTTGCTCGGTTAAAACGTTTTTTAGTTCTAATTTGCCGGTTTTAGCGTCTATATTAGCGTCTATTATGGTAGAGCCGTTTTGATAATCAGAATCGGTTTTTAATAAAACGCTTACGTCGTTTACGGTTTTACCTTTTAATGTCTTGCCCTTTTCTGAGCCGAAAGAAATAAATTCGTCGTTCATAGGGGCGTAGTAAACTCCTGCAGGTTTATGCTTAGAATCTAAAAAGATATTTAAGTATAGGTATAGTTGCAATTTGTTTCCGCCAAATAGTTTAGATACGCTTTCGAAATTAGAAGTAACGCCCGTTTTATAATCGATAATCCTTACTAAATCGCCACAGAAATCTACCCTGTCAATTTTGCCCCTTACGTCGTAGTTGCCACCCTTGGTTTTTATGATTAAACGTTTTTCGTCATTTTTAAAACCAAAAGAATATTCGAATTCCGATGGCTTAAATTCGGTTTTTTTGTTGTCTTCTATAAGGGTTTTTAATACGTTTTTAATTTCTTTTTTAAGCAAGACAAATAGGTTATTATAAATGGCTTTTTTCGTATATTTTTTATAGTCGTCCGTTTTTAAAAGTTCGTTTACAAGTTCTTTTACAAGCGTTTCTAATTCGTCGTCGGTAAAAGTTTTATTTGAGTGGTCTTTTAAAAATTTTTCGTAAACCGAGTGTAAAAAAGAACCTAAGTTTAGCGCGTTAATTTCGCCGTTATCGTTGTCGGAAACCTTTAGTCCTTTTTCTATAAAGTGGGCGTAAGGGCAACTATAAAAGCGTTCTATCCCGCTAGCGCTAACTTTTTTGTCTGGGAAAAATAGTTCGCCAGAGCCTTTTATGGTTTTGCCAAGGGTAGAGTTGGCGCTAGCAATAATTTCGTCTAAAATGCTCTTTAGCGCTTGGTCGGTTTCGCAAGCGGAATAAAAAGTAGAAAAACTACCTTCCGTACCGCCAAGGTATTTGTAGTTAGATACGTCTAGCGCAAAACTTTTTAGTGCAACCGACTTGCTTAGGTATTTTAGTGCTTCTTGCTCTAATATCTCTTGTGGCGTTGCGCTTTTTAAAAAGTCGGTATCTCTTGTAGACGCTTTTACTATGCTTAATGGATTGTTTTCTTTATCGACAAAGCAAGCGCATACTTCTAATAAAAGTTCGCTTTTAAGGTTGGTTTTGCCGTTTAAAGTGGTAGGGTAACTTAAAGTTAAACTATCGGTAAAGTTAGATAGGCAAACGCCGATATTTTCTTTGTTTCTCGCGTTTACTATATCTAGTTTAGGTTCTATTATAACTTTTATTTCGTCTAGTCGTTTTAGGTCGCTATTAGTTAAAATAGAAGTGTCTGCCATAGCAAAAGGCACGTTAGAGTTTAGCCCTATAACAAATAGGTTTTTGCTAAAACGATATTTGCAGTTAGAAAAATCGCCAACGTAAACCCTGTCGCCTTTTTGTGGGATAACGGCAAGGTTTGTATAGGTTGCGCTAGATACTAATAAAGATTTAAACTCTCTAGCGCTAATAACTTCTTTTGCTAAAACCACCTTAATTTCTTGTAGGGCTTTAATAACGTAATCGTAGCCGTTTTCTATAAAATCGGCGTGCTCTAATAGGTCTTGTTCTTTTAGTCTATTAGATAACTTGCCTAAGTTTTCGGTAACCTTTAATTTGTTTAAAAGGTCAATGGTTTTATCTACGAAACTTTCGGCTTTTTCTTCTTGATTAAAACTAGGTAAATTTTGCACGTAACGAGCAAAACTATCGTATACACCTTCGTCAAGTTTTTCGCCATTTTTTAGCGCGTTTAATAAGGCGAGCATACTAAAAGAGTTTACGGTTAAAAAGTTTAAATACTCGTCTATAAAGGCGCTATCAGAAAACAAAGTGGTGTGCCTTAGCACCTTTTTATATTGGCTTAGGCTTGGTCTTTTTACGCTTAAATCTACTAGGTCGCAAATGGCGGTAACTAACGGGTGAGTTGACAAGTTAAAACTTTCTTCTAGGTAGTAAGGAATTTCGTAATCGGAAAAGATTTTTTTAACAAAACCTTTACTACTTTCTAGGTCGGAACAAACCACCATAAAGTCTTCCCACCTAGCGCCTTTTATTACCTTTTGCTTTATTTGTTTAGCAACGTCTATAATTTCGTCTTCTTCGGATAAATATGATAAAATCTTTACTTTATCGCTATATAGCGGGGTATTTTTGTTTAATTTAAACAAATTGTCTAGTAAATGATATCTCTCGTGTTGGGCTTTTTTAGTTTTTGCTTGGGTTTGGTTTAGCCCTAAAGCAAAGTTATAAATTTCGTTTACGTACAAGTCTCCTTGCCCTTGTAAAGCCACAAAATCTAGCCTTTTCGCCCTAGAAGAAATCTCTTTAAAAAGCGTTGCGGTTTGTGCCGTTACCGACTGAAATCCCGCAATTATAACGTTGTATTTTTCTAGGTTAAAGTCTTTTATTTTATCTACGAAAAGCGAGAATTTAGAGTTGGTATCCAAAAGGTTATTTTGCTTTAAATATTCTTCGTACTTTTGATAGATAAGCGAAACGTCGTTTATTTTATACTTAAACACTTCGTTAAAATTTTTCGCGCTATTTTTTAGTACCGTTGGGGAAACTTTTGCGCTTTTAAGTTGCGCAATTAACTCTGCAAGAGCCCCTGGCAAAGACGGGCTATTTACGTTTTTAAAGGTTGTTAACTCGTTATTGTGTTGGCTTAAAAGTTTTTTAATAATAAGCGAAATAGTTTGCTTAGAGCAAACGTCTTTTAAATCGGACAACCTTTTCATAAACCTGTTTAGCGTTGTAACTTCGCAAAAGATACTACCCCCACACTTTGCGGTTATTGCTTGCTCTATGGCAAGGGTAATTTTATCTTCGCAAAAAACGATAGTCGGTTGAAAGTTAAAAGCGTTTACAAGTTCCGCGGTTTTTTCTATTAAATCGTTGTAGTTTTTGTTTGTGTAAATCATAATTTTCCCTCTAAGTAAACTAATTATAAACCACATTATAAATCTTTTGCTAAAAGCAAAATCTTTGCAAAATTAGAAAT
>JAGAUH010000290.1 GCA_017620875.1 Clostridia bacterium | reverse complement strand
GGGCAGGCTTATTTGTTATACTGCAACGATTGTTCTAAAAACTCTGTAAACGGGGTAAATACTTCTCAAACTTGGATAAGAAAATTAGATAGCACTTGGACTAAAGTTGTGGGAGCGGGCAAAATGATTTCTACGCCGACTCAAACTTGGGAAACTCAAGAAGACTCTAAAGCGCCTAATACTCAATGGAACGAAGCGCCCGGGTTATATAAACACGACGGAAAATACTATTTAACTTATTCTGCAAATCCATATTGGAACACTTTTTACGGCGTAGGTTGCGCGGTATCAGAAAATATTTGGGGCGATTATATAAAATACGATTGGAAACCAATTTTAACTAGGGTAGAAGGGCAAAACGGCGGACTTGGTCACAATATGTTCTTTAAAGATTTTAGCGGAAACTTATGGACTAGTTATCATAGGCATACCGACAAAAATAACCCAAGCGACAACCGTACGGCAATGCTATCGCCCGCGTGGTTCGATAACGGAATTTTAAAAATAGAATACGGTCAAACTTACGAAGAAGAAACTACTCATAAAGACGAATCTATAAAGGAAGAAAAAGAAACCGTGGATATAACTACAAAATCACCAAAACAAACTATAACTACAAACATTACTAACATTGGCGATCCGTTTATTTTAGCCGACCAAAATAGCAAAAAATATTTTATGTACGCCACTAGCGATTCTGCCGAGGGGTATAGGGTTTGGGAGTCTTGCGACTTAGTTAATTGGACGGATATGGGACAATGTTTTAACAAAAAAACTTCTAACACCTTTGGTCATAGCGAGTTTTGGGCTCCAGAAGTAGTTTATAACCCCAACTCAAAAACTTATATTTTATACTACACCGCAAGAAACGCTCCTTTAAAAGATTTAGGAATTCCTAACGACGGCACTGCAGGTAACTATAACGAAGCGTATAATAGCGGAGTGTTAAAAACGGGTGTAGCAACTAGTTTTAGTCCGTTAGGGCCGTTTGTGGATTGCACGGGCGCGCCTATGTTCGATTTAGGACCTTTCGTTGCAACGATAGACGCGTCTTTGTTTATCGACGACGATGGACAAGGATATTTGTATTATTCTAGAGACTGTTCTCAAAACGTGGTAAACGGACAACACACTTCTCAAACTTGGGTAACCAAAGTAGATTCTTCTTGGACAAAAACCGTGGGCGAACACTATTTAGTCACCACGCCAGAAGACGAGTGGGAAATTAAGTCTGGTGTAAACAACGGGTATTTGTGGAACGAAGGGCCTTACGTGTTAAAACATGATGGTAAATACTATTTAACTTTCTCGGCTAACCTTTACGCCTCTAACGATTATGCAGTTGGGGTGGCGGTATCATCAAATCCGCTTTCGGGTTTTGTTAAGTCAGAAGATAACCCTATTTTAACTAGAATACCAAACAAAATGGCAGGACCGGGGCACTGTATGTTCTTTACGGATTTCGAGGGGTATTTGTGGTGTTGTTATCACGTGCAAACCAACATGAATAACCCTGGTGGAAATAGGAAAATGGTTATTAGTGGCGCTTGGTTTAATAACGGAAAATTAACGATAGAATATAAAGAGTAGTAAAAAGCAAAAAAAATAACGACAAGCCACATTTTTGACTTGTCGTTATTTTTTATAAAAAATTTTAATTTTTTTTAAAAAGAGTATAGAAATATCAAAAAAAATGTAGTATAATTATATTAAATTATTATAAAATGCCATACGATTAGCATTTTAAATTGTCTATTACTATAGATTAAAATTAAGGAGACAGTTATGAAAAAGGCAAAGTTATTACTATTTATGTTGGCTTTTGCGTTGGTTTTTGCTGTGGGCGGATGTACCACGGGCGTAAACGTAAACGATAGCACTTCATCTTCTAGTAGTTCTTCTTCCGTGAGCATTGCAACTTCTTATACCTTAACCAT
>JAGAUH010000289.1 GCA_017620875.1 Clostridia bacterium | reverse complement strand
GGACTTACGCTTTATAAACGACACAAACGGACTTATAATAATCTTTGCCGATACAACGGATAATAGTGTTACTTTTAGCGTGTACGGCGTAGAAAACTTGTATACTTATAAAACTAGAAGCGAGATACTAGAAGAAATTTTACCAGAAGATAAAATAGAACTTGTAGAAGTTTTATTAAAGGGTGAACAAGAGCAAAAAGTGGTTGGTAAAAGTGGCTTTAAAAGCAAAGGGTATTTACAAAAATACCATAACGGACAACTAGTAGGCGAGTGGCTAATAAGGAGCGACGAGTATAAAAAAATAGATAACCTAATTTTGCAAGGTAAATAGATATAACTAATAAAGTGGCGAGCCAAACTTGGCTCGCTTATATTTTTTCAAACGAAAAGACTTTTAATTTTGTCTAAATTATACTAGCATTTATTTTAAGTTTATTTAAAAATTGTATATTGACAAAAAGGGCTATAAATGGTAAAATATATAAGTTGAGTTTTTAAAGGAGCAGTATGAAAGAATTTTATCCTAATATAGAATATAATAAAAGCAAAAGAAGAAAGTTTATAGTTTACTTTGTTATAGCAATGCTTTTGCTTGGCGGACTATTAAGCGTGTATATTATTAACGATCCTAAAAGTTTACTAACTTGGGTTGTTGCATTTTTTATTTTAGCGTTAATTGCGTTACTTCCTGGGGTGTTAAGGGTGTATACCACAAAAAATATACCGCAATTGCAAATAGACGATAAAACCGTAACCTTTGGTAGAAAACATACCGTAGAACTAAAAGATATAGTAAAGGCAAAAGTAAACGTTATGGTGGTAACAACTTCTAGGTTGCAACCCGAAATAGAAGAAGAATTAAAATACGTTGCGGCAAATTTAGAAGATGACGAATATTTTGGCGACGTGGATATTATTATAAAAGGTAAAAATAAAGAAGAAACGCTTTATTCTACCGTTATGGATTGCGTTGGTGCTTTGCAAGCCCTTGTAGATATGGGCGTTAAAGATTACGAAATTAACGTGTTTAGTGGCAAATATAGGGTAAAATCCAACTATAAACTATACAAAACCAAGCCCGATCAACCAAAAGACGGCGACGGTATTAAACTAAGCAAAAAAGACAGAATTAAACAATTATTATAAGGAACGGCTTTTTAGCCTAAGGAAAAAAATGATATTAACTATTTGTCCAAATCCTAGTGTGGATTGTACAATCGAATTAGATTCTTTAAACGTTGGTAGACTAAACCGTATTATCAACAAGCAAGAAATTTATGCGGGTAAAGCCTTAAACGTGGCAATATCTATAAAAAGGCTCGGCTCAGATTGCATTGCAACGGGCTTTATGTTCGAAGAAAACGGTAGACAATTTATAGACCAATTTTCTCAAGAAGGGCTCACTTGCGATTTCGTTTGGAATCCGGGCTCAGTCAGGGTAAACTATAAAATTATAGATAACAAGTCTATGATGACAGAAATTAACGATAGGGGTAGTTTGGTTGCTTTAGACAAGCAAGAAGAACTTTTAAATCTTGCGTGCAGTATGTCGCAAAATTGTTCTATCGCGGTTATGAGTGGCTCACTTCCGCAAGGGGTTAGCAAAGATTTTTACGCTCAACTTTGCACTAGACTTCCTAAAAGAGTAAAGCGTATCGTCGATGCCGAAGGCGAACCTTTGTTTAACGCCGTAAAACAAGGCGTTTATATGATAAAGCCTAATATCGAAGAATTCGAAAGGCTTACTAAAAAGCAATTTGGTACAAAAAGAGATATGGTTTCTGCGTGTAGGCAATTTATAGATATGGGTGCAGAAAACGTGTTGCTTTCTTTGGGTAGCGAAGGGGCTATTTTAACAAATGGTAGCAAAAGTTATTTTTGTAAAAGCGCTAGCGTTGCGGTAAATTCTACCGTAGGTGCAGGCGATAGTATGGTTGCCGCTGCCGCAATCGCTATCGAAAAGTCCGCCGATATGCCGGAAATCTTAAAATGTGCCGTTGCCGGTGGCACGGCTAGGGTTGCTAGCAGAGAGCCAAAAGTGTATAAAGAAAAATATCAAGAGATTTATCCTAAGCTTATAGTAGAAGAACTAAACTACTAGTTTAAACTTCCTATTTGCTACGCAATACTGCGTAAAGTAAAATCGTATATTTGCGTCGTTCTACTTCGTTTACTGCAAAAAATTCCAGACTACAATGACCAAAAGGTCTATTGTATCCTGTAATTTTAGCGAGCCTCGTATAACTTGCAACTATGCAATTTTACCCGTTTCTATTTAAGGGGAGTAAAAAATATAAAGACCAACAAAGTCTACCAAATGTTAAAAATTTGTCGAGCCTAGTGCGTCAAAGTACGACAATATTTAAACAACCACCAAGGGTTTGGTGGTTGTTTTTGTCGACTTTTTAAAATCCCAAAAAATTTTTTACAAACGCTTGTAAAAATTTTATTTGGGAACCCTAAATTTATCCCAAAAAACTTTTATTATATAAAACTTTTTTGGGACCCCTATATGGTTTCTAGAAAGTTTTACCTTTCATTATTTAAGTAAAATAAAAACACTTACTTTTATAGTAGGTGTTTTTTAAACTTATTGTTTACTTCGTTTTGTTTTGTGGTACTTGTTTTTTGCGTATAACTTGCAACTAGAAGTTTTAGCATTAATAAAAAAAAGATATGGAGTTCGGACCTTTCGTCCATGCTCTATATATAGAGTCAAACCATATCTTTGTATTAATTTTATCAATTTTTATATTTTTTGTCAATAAAAGCAAGTTGCTTTTATAAAAATTATTCTAAAGCAGAGAGAGTTTCTTGTTTTTAGTAAAAATAAAAAGGGTATTAGAGTAAAAATCTAATACCTTTTTTGTGTCTTATTTTTTAAAAGTAGGGCTATAAGTTAATAAACAAAGTTGTAATTAATGTTTTAATTTGTTTTTATTACTTATTTTGTAGACCAATTTTTTCCACCATAATAGTATAAATCGCATATTTTTGAGTAGCCTTTTGCTAAATACCAATTGTCATATTGCGTTTCTTTTTTTATGGTGTAATCTCTTAAAGAGTATTCGTCAAAATGATATTCGGTACAAGGGCTACTCCAACCGAAAGAGTTTACTCTTACTGGTCCAATAGTTCCACCCCATCTATCGCATAATAATCCGTCTACAATTTTAAAGCCATCCCTTGCTAATTTTTCCATATCTATATCGTACATAGGTTACTATCCTCCTTAATTAATATTCTCTTTTTTTGCCACAGTTAGCACAGGTTTTTGTAAATAAACCTTTAAATTTCAAGTGGTGACAATATGTGCAGCAGCCTTTGGATTTGCATTCTTTCGTGTGTTCTTCTTTTGCTTTTAAGTGACCTAAATCTCTAGCCCATTTTAAGTTAATAAATGATTCTTTTTGGATAAAATAGTTATCGACGTTTTGAAGAATTGTTTTTGCATAAGCATAAACCATATTTGCGTCTTCACTCCAAAAAACGGTTTCATTGTTTTTATAAAATACGTTTTTTTCTTTTCCCATATTAGAGTATTTTAAATAAGCCATTTTAAATGCAACGTATGCTTTGCTATAATTGTGTATGGTGCATTTTTCATCACTATATAACTCTGCTAAACATTCTTGAGCGTTTAAATAATTTGCCATTATATCACCGCTCAGCCCTACGTTATCACCGCTATTATCTATTGTCCAAAGTAAATAAGCACTTTCTGCAACTTGCATACATTTTACGTTGTCTCTAAAAACAGATAGCAAGTCTGCAATTATACAGAAATAGTATCTAATTTTACTACCATAAAATTTACTCAAATTACTTTTTGCTTGTTCTTCTTTCATTCTGCCTTCGGATATCCATTTTTTATAGTTTTCCAAGTCGGGGCAAGGGATTTGCATTATTAGTTTCGTGCCATCAGTAGTAACTATATTTAATAATGATGCTTTATAAGTTTCTATTGTTTGGGAATTGTTAATAATGGTAAGTAGAGTTTGCACAATGTCCGAATCTTTGTCTTCGCCATGTTGTAATTCGTTTAAAACTTGTTCTTTTGTTCTTATCATAATTCTGCTCCTTTGATAGCATTATGCTATATTTTTATTTAATTATATAGCAATTTGCTATAATTGTCAATAATAATGGGGAAAAAAAGATGAAAATATTTAATGAAAGATTGATAGAGCAAAGAAAATTAAATAATTTAACTCAAAGGGAAATTGCCAAGTACTTAGGTATTTCTCAACCTTCATATATAAGGTACGAAAGGGGCGATGGGGAGCCTAATTTAAATAATCTTGTAAAACTTGCAGACTTGTTTGACGTTTCGGTAGATTATCTTTTAGGAAGGGATGATATATAATCTAATGGTTGTTTTGGGTTGTAAAAATTAAAAGATTTATTTTCTCATAAAAAGTAAAAAGGTATTAGAGTAAAAATCTAATACCTTTTTTGTGTCTTATTTTTTAAAAGTAGGGCTATAAGTTAATAAAACGGGCTTTAACGCGGTGTTAAAGCCCTAATTTTTATTCTTCTTGTATAGGTTTATCTTCTTGTAAACTATCTTGCGGTAGCATTGGTTGTTGTGTGTTTATCTGTTTATGGATATCTAAAAATACTAGTATTATACCAAGTAATACCATAAGTGCTATGCAAACGACACTAACTTGGTTGTCTATTTTTGCATCGAATAAATAATCGCTATAACACCTTAGGCTAGGATACCAAACTAAAAAGCCTAAGTATACCTTTTTAAAGTTTGTTGCTACAAGCACGGCAAAAAGTATATCTGCAATATAAAGATATCTATCGTGCATACGCGGTAAAAAGTAAGGTATAACCGTTACGAATAAAATTGACAGTTTAATTAATAAATCGTTAGTAATTGTAAAATCTTTTCTTGTTAAATAAGTAAATATAATAAACACAACCGCAAGGGTAAAGCATAAAAATACTATTAAAGAAGTTTTTTGTTTTACACCACCGTCGGCAAAAAAGTCGTTTACTAGCACGTATAGGTTAGGGAAGTTTAAACTTGCATTACCAAAAGATTGTAATTGTTCTATATAAGACCTAATTAACGCGGTGTATAAGTCTGCACCTAAAAATACCGAAAATAGATTTATGCCTATAAAGGAAACGAATATTAGCAATAAAGAAGTAAACTTAATTTTGTTTTTTACAACTAAAAATAGTATTATTGGCAAAAAGAATATCGCTTGAAATTTTAAGCCTATTGCTAGTCCGTAACTTAGCATAGCGTAGTTGTTTTTATTTTTTATAATAAGATTTAAGCAAAGTGCTATAAAAAACGTAAATATGCTATCGCATTGTCCCCAAGCCGAACTGTTTAAAAACACGCTAGGTATTAGTAGTGCTAAAGAATAGCCGTATAAAAAAGAGTTTTTTCTTTTGGTTACGTTGTAAGATATTAGTCCAATAACAAAGGCAAGGCTAAAATCAAACAAAACCGAAAAGGCTTTTATTAAATAAGTAAATTGCGTATGGTTGCTACCTACTTTAGAAACAAAGGCTAAAATATAAAAATAAGCCATAGAGTAGTTGTAATGGGCAGGGTACGTATCTAAAAAGGCTTTTGTTCCGTTAGATTTTATAATGTCGCACCAAGGAAACAAATAAGTGTTTAAATCTTTACTAGTGGTAGGAAAGCACGCTATCCTTATTGCTAGTGCGATAATAGTTATAATTATAAACCAAAACAATAACGCTCTTTTATTAAACAAGTCGTTTAAAAACTTTCTAACGCCGTTATTAATTTTATTGTTAAAACTTTTTAACTTTTGCATATTGTATCCTTATAAGTTTTTTACTAATATATCATAATATCGTATAATTGTCAAAGTTATTTTTGTACTATAAATAAAGAGCAATATAGTCCGCCACTAATAAAATTGAGTTCGGAAACTAGTTTTAGATTAGAAAATTTAACTAAATCTCTTAGTAATTTTTTATCGGCGGTGTATAAAAAGGCAAAACCGCCTTTTACTAAACTTTTTTCTAGCTTAAAAACTAAATTTTTGTATATTTTAAAGTTGTCGCTATGCGAGCCAACCCTTAAGCCGTAAGGTAGGTTAGAAATAAATTCGTCTAGGTTACCTTCTTTAAAATCCGCTATATCACAGCAACTTAATTTTGCCTTAAAACCAATATTATTTAGGTTGGTTTTTGCTTTGCTAATTGAAATTTTGCTAATATCAGAACCTATTAAACTAACGCTTTTATTAACTAACTTTCTCTCTATTAGCATAGTTCCCGTACCACAAAATCCGTCGGCTATAACTTTTGCGTTAGGGTTGTAGTAGTGGGCTATTTTACATATTATATTAGCAGTAGTTGGGTTAATGCTTGCTGGCAAAAACTCTTGCCTATACGTAAACTTTTCTTTGCAACTTTCTAAACTAGCAACTAGTAAATATCCGTTTTGTATTATAACTTCTACGCTAATAGAATAGTTGTTGGGACTATTGGTTAAATTTGATAAACTAATCGTTTTTATTTCTTTTAAAACGGCAGAGTTTATTTTGCTATCTTGGCAAGAAATCCTATAAGCAAAATCCCCGTTATCCACAATATCGTCTAAGTATTTTAACCCTAAATTTAAACACTCTTTTAAGTTGGCGTTTTGTGATAAAATAAGCGAAAACGAATATATATCCCGCCTTTTTGCCAAAATTTGGTAATCTTTTGGGGTGATATCGTTTATTTTTATACCACATTTTAATTTTTGTTTATTGTATAAAGCAAGGTCTTTTATAATAAAATCTTCGTAACATTTTTGCGTAAAAATTATACCGCTAGCGCTAGTAAAATTAAAGCCTAAAGCCGTTTGGTATTCTCTTGGGTTTGCAAGGTTATAATTAGTTACTATTTCAGCGTAAATTTTAGGTGCAATTTGCTCTTGCTCATTACAGGCTCTTTCCAACAAGTCTTTACAATCTTTGCCAACCAAACTTAACATAAGGCTAGGTAAAGTTAAATAAGTTTCTTCTTTATAAATTTGTTCTTTTAGCCTATTATACAATTTTTCCGTTGGCAAATTTCCGCAGATAACGTAGGCGTATTTTCTTATTTTAGCGTCGGCGCTATCAATTAATTCTAAAACCAAATTTTCGTAAGTTTCTTTTGTGGATAGTAGTATTTCTTTTGCGCGTTTCTTTTTGGTTAGGTTTGCTAGGGCGTAAGCGCAATTTTTATTGCATACTAGTAGCCTTGGCAAATATAAGTCTAAATCCAAGGCAAATTTGTTTAGGTATTCTATTTTAGTTTTTTGGTCTTGAGTTTCTAAAAAAGTTTTCATGCTAGGGTTTTAATTGCTTTTTTATAAATTTCGTATGCTAAAGATAAAGTTTTTTTAGTAATAAATTCGTTTGGCTCGTGGCAACAAGCGTCTTCTTCTAAAATAACGGGGCCAAAGGCAACGCAATTTTTCATACTTCTAGCATAAGTTCCGCCCCCAATTGCTATAGGCGTATCGTTTTGCTTTGTAATGTCGTTATAAATTTTTGTTAAAGTAGAAACCAAACTGCAATTTTTATCCACAAACAAACTTGGTTGATGCCCCGTTACCGTATAGTCGCCAATTTTAGATAGTTCTTTTAAAACTTGCTCGCAACTAAGCGTTGCAGGATAACGAATATCGCATAAAATATTTAGTTTGCCGTTTTTTAAGCAAATCACGTTTGGCGAAAGGGTAAGGTTGCCCGTTTCGTCTTGCAAGTTTAAAATGCTAGTAGAGTTGTCAAAAAGTTTTTTGGATATTTCTTGAGAAACAATTTTATTGTCGGATAAAAACTTTAAAACTTTTTTTATGGCGTTTTGCCCTTTATAAGGGGTAGATGCGTGGGCGGTTTTACCAAAACCTTCTAAATAGGTATCGGTTAATTTTAAATCGTAGTCTAAATAATTTGCAAAATCTTTTTCGGTTTTAAACTTAACGTAGTCGCAAACCATATTGCAAGCCTTTCCGCCAACTATTTCTACTAAGCCTTGTTGGTCAAAACTAAATTCTACGTGCAAAATACCCTTTTCGGCGTATATAACGGGAAAATCTGCATCTGGCGAAAAGCCAAAGTCGGGCATTGCGTTTAGTTTTTTAAGGTGATCTATACAACCCCAACCGCTTTCTTCGTTGCAACCTAAAATAAGCCTTATTTTTTTGTTAGGGACAAATCCGCTATCTTTTAGTTCTTTTAAGGCGTAAAGTATTAGTAGGGCAGGGCCTTTATCGTCTAAAACGCCACGACCTATTAGTTTTTCTCCGTTATCTACAAGCGTAAAAGGGTCGGTATTCCAATCTGATAAACTTCCTACGGGGACTATATCTAAGTGGCAAAGTATACCAAATTCTTCCCCTTGACCACAACGTACTTCTCCAGCGTAGCCGTCGTAATTAATGGTGTCAAAGCCAAAGCCTTTAGCAATATCTAAAAAGCATAAAAGGCAATTGTAAACTTCTTGCCCAAAGGGTGCGTTTGGTAGGGCGGAAGATTGTACAGAATTAAATTTTACAAGTTTTTTTAAGTCTAAAAAGTAGTTTTTGTAGTCCATAATTTCACCTTTTTTCATTATACCGCAAAAGTGGTTAAAAAGTAAAGTATAAAACAAAAAACAAAAAAATTTTTAATTTTGAAAAAAAGCGAGTTTACAAGCGTATAGCCCCACTTTTTGTATATTTTTTGACAAAAAATCGCATAAAAAAGCAAATCCACCAAAAAAAGGTTTTTAAAACTCATTGACAAAGGATAAAATAAATTATATAATTAATACGCATAATATTTTTTTAGTGATATTATTAATATATATATTTTATTTGCCTGGCAAGGCAAAAACAAAATTTTAAACCGTTTGGTTTAGAGGAGACAGTATGGGAAGAATATTAAGACAAATTCTTGCATTTTCACTCGGATTTATTATTGGTCTATGTTCTATTGGCGGAACTCTACTTGGCATAAGTTTCTATACTTATAAAAAGATGAGTCTGTCTAGGGCAGAAAAGATAGTAGAAGAATTTACCGGGGAGATTATCGACCTAGACAAATTGGGTAGTTTAGGGGATATGACCTTAGAAGAAAGTTTGCAGTTTACTATCGATATGTTAGAAAATCCAGAAAAGTATTCTGTAAAAGAGTTAGAGGCAAAATACGGTTTTGACTTTGAAGAAATGCTAACGGGTTTAGGGGTAAAATTAAAAACCGAAACTCCGCAAGGCAAAGAAGACCTAGAAGCCTTAAAAGAATTAAACTTAGCGTTGCTTTTAAATGGCGACTTATACGGATTTTTAGATACGATAAGTGCGTCTACTTTGTTTGCGGTTTTACCAAAGAGTTTATTATCTGACGGAACTAGGGCAAGAATAAAAAACTATTCTTTAAAAGAATTACTTGTCGTAGACGAAATAACCGGAAACTACGGAATAATAGATGCGTTATCTCAAGTAAAATTCGGTGGATTATTCCCAAAATACTTTGAAGAAGTTTACAACCCTAATGCAAACGTTTATACGTACGAATACGTGGCTAAAGATCAAGAGTGGCTAAATCTCCTCGGCAACTTAAACTTTGGCTCGTTATTGCACGGTTTCTTTACGGGTAAAAGTGATATTATAACGGAATTAATGAGCGGTAGACTTACCGATTTGTCGGATAAGCCTATTAGAGAAATATTCGGCGATATTGGTTCTACCTTTGGTGATGATACTGCCGATATGCTAGAGCAATATTTAGGATTGTTTGGCGACGGCGCTATAACCGATTGGTTTATTATGAACGAAGACGGCTCTTATGAGTTTTCGATTGACAGTTTATTAAAAGAAATTAAAATTGGTTACGTTATGGGTTACGAGTACGACGAAACTAAAGGTTGGTATGCCGACTCTAACAAAAATAACCTATACGATTCTAGTGAGTCCGAAATAGAAGGTTTAAGGCTTGTTTTAGCAGACCTAGACGTTTACGGATTATATAAATCTATCCAAAACGGAACTATTATAGACGAACTATTAAGTCAAGTTGGCTCTGTTTCGGTTGGTGGAATTTTACAAGAGTTTTTAAATTACGAATATGACGAAACAACCGATACTTGGTCGGCAGAAAACAGTTCTTTAAAAGATGCAAACGGCGAACCGCTTGACGTGTTAACGGCATTTGCGGGATTAAGCGTTAAGGGTGTATTTAACGGAACGGGGGATATCGTTTCTAACTTAATCTCTTGCTTAAAAGAAAGCGTTTCCGGATATAAGATTGGCGACTTTATTGCAGACTTTGCAGACGTTTCTGGTATAAACCCTGCCCTAGACGGAATTGTTGGCATTGAGTTAGACGACCTATTCTTAGAAGAATTTTCTGTAAAAGAAATAGTTTCTATATTAAAACAAGCGCTTGGCGAAATAACCGTTGGCGAACTTGTAGGACAAAATGCAAACGGCAACGCAACCTTAGAGTTTTTATACGGCTTTAAAGTTCGTAACGTTTTAGATATATTCTTATCGGATATGAGCGTAACTTCTATAGTAAAATCGTTATTAGGCGACACTACTATTGGAGATTTACTAATTGCGTTTGCTAAATTTACTTACGACGAAACTACGGGAGAATTTAAAAACTTTAACGGCGAGAGCACCGTTCCTGCGCTATATACTTTAAGACCTGTAAAAGTATGGCAACTAGTTGCGGGATTTGACAGTACTTCTGCTTACGATATTATTCCTACTTTAAAACAAATAAGAGTAGGTGATTTTGTAGGAAACTATTCTTCTACTAGAGCAATAGACGGCACTTGGACTATAAACAACTTTGCAATAAAAGATATTAAAATAACCGGTGCGGCAAACCAAATTTTATCTATTAACGTTGGCGATATATTCGACCCAGACGTTACTGCAGACCAAATTTTAGAGCCTGTTAAAAATTGTAGCGTTGGCGAAGTAATGCAAAGCGCGCTTGGTATGTATG
>JAGAUH010000288.1 GCA_017620875.1 Clostridia bacterium | reverse complement strand
TACATAATTTCTTTGGGCTCGCCAACGGATAACCCGCCTATTGCTATGCCGTGTTTAGCATAAGGCTTTGTCGCCTCTAAAGATTTTAACCTTAAATCGGTAAACATATTCCCCTGAACTATAGGAAATAAGGCTTGTTTTGGATTTTTATGGTGTTTATAACATCTATCTAGCCAAGCAAGAGTACGATTTAACGCTTTTTCGGCTTGTTTATGGTCTACACCATATTCGCTACATTGGTCGAAAGCCATAATTATATCCGCGCCTAAATCGTTTTGGATATCTATTGCTTTTTCGGGCGTGATAAAGTGTTTTGTGCCGTCTATTCCACTTTTAAAAACAACTCCGTCGTCTTTAATATCGTTTAGTTTGGCAAGTGAAAAAACTTGAAAGCCACCACTATCGGTTAAAATAGGCTTGTCCCAATTCATAAAAGAGTGTAGCCCACCTGCTTTTTTTACGATATTTTCGCCTGGTCTTAGGTATAAGTGATAGGTGTTTGCAAGCACTATTTGAGAGCCGGCTTCTTTAAGATCCCTAGGATATACACCCTTTACCGTTGCTTGAGTGCCAACCGGCATATAAACGGGGGTTTCTATATCGCCGTGCGGGGTATGAAGAATACCTGCCCTTGCACCCGTTTTTTTATCTTGTTTAATTGTTTCGAAACTAAAATTTTCCATAATAATAAAATATATTTGTTTAGCAAGTTAAATAATGAAAGTTTAAATTTTCTATTTGGTAAATTAACCTAAATAGTGAGAATTTTTAAACTTTCTAGAAACGAGCAGCGCTAAAAAAACTCAAAACTTTTACTCCACCTAAATAATGAGATATTTTTAATTGGCTATTTGCCAAAGCAAGTTAAATAATTTTTATTTGTTAAATTAACCCAAATAATGAGAATTTTTAAACTCTCTAGAAACGAGCAAGACAAGGCTCGATAAATTTTTAAGATTTGGTAGACCTTGTTGGTCACCAAAGTTTAAAAATTTAACAGTAACGCAGTATTGCGAAGTTTATAGAAGTTTAAAAAAGTAACATTGCATCGCCAAAACTAAAGAATCTATACCTATTATCCACTGCGGTTTTATAAAGTTCTAAAGTTTTTTCTCTACCGAGTAACGCCGAAACTAACATAATTAAAGTAGACTCTGGCAAATGAAAGTTGGTAATTAGGCAATCTACACACTTAAACTTATACGGTGGATAAATAAAAATACTAGTCTCGCCACTGCACTCTTTTACAAAGCCGTTTTGGTCGGCAACGGTTTCTAAGGTTCTAACGGAAGTAGTGCCAACGGCAATAATTCTGCCACCGCTTGCTTTTACCGAGTTTATTAGGTCGGCATTTTGCTTGTCTATACTATAACTTTCGGTGTGCATAACGTGGTTGGTTAAATCGTCTTCTTTAACGGGCCTAAAAGTGCCTAGCCCAACGTTTAACTCTACTTCGGCAATCTGCACGCCTTTGTCTTTTATTTTTTGTAGTAACTCCGTTGTAAAATGCAACCCCGCTGTTGGTGCGGCAGAACTACCTTCTTTTTTACAATAAACGGTGTTATACCTAGACTTATTTTGTAATTTTTGCCTAATATAAGGTGGTAAAGGCATTTCTCCAACCCTAGACAAAATATCTTCGAACACGCCGTTAAAGTTAAAACGGATTATTCTTCCACCCTCTGGCGCGTGGTCGATAACGGTAAAAGAAAGTTCTTCTGACACGGTGAAAGTTGCACCTATTTTTGCCCTTTTGCCAGGCTTAACTAAACTTTCCCAATCGGTTAAATTTATCCTTTTTAGTAGCAAAAGTTCCATTTTGCCACCAAACTGCCCTTTAGCGTAAATCCTTGCGGGATATACTTTTGTATTGTTTACTACAAGCACGTCGCCTTTTTGCAAGTAGTTTATAACGTCGGAAAAAACTTTATGCTCTAAAACGTC
>JAGAUH010000287.1 GCA_017620875.1 Clostridia bacterium | reverse complement strand
TAGAAGAAAGTCTTTTATCTATCAACTTTTCTAGCCAACAAGCAAGAAAAGACTTAATAGATAAACAACTAGTTTTATTAAACGACAAGTTAAAAGAAGAATCAGACAAAATAAACGGAAAAACGCTCACCAAAGAAAATTTAAAAATTGCCCAACAAAAAAAGCAAGAACTAACGCTCCTTGGTAAAGAAGTGGATAGTTTAAAAGAGCAATTATCTCGCTTAAACTTTTTTACCAAAAACTTACCCACCGCGCAAGAACTTAGCAACGCCAAAGAAACCTATTTAGAGTTAGAAAACTTAAAGGCGACAAAATCGACAAAAGCCAACCAAGTAAAAGTAAACAAGGGGCTTAGCATAACGCTAATAATAATTTCATTTATAATGTTTTTTATAGGGATTTTTAACTTTAAAAAGTATTTAATATTTTCTGTTTGTTCACTTATTATAGGCGGTTTATTTTTAGTTTGGGCAATTGTAAATTTAGTTAAAAAACCACTAAAAACCCATACACAACAAATATTAGAAAAAGAAAACTTTTTGCATAGCTTTTTATTTAACTACGGATACGGCGGATACGATATTTACTCTAGCCTATCTATGCTAGAATCCGACCTTATTAAAGAAGAAAACAAGCAAGTTAAAATAGCCGAATTAAATAGCCAAATATCTAAAAAAACTAGTTATTTAGCCCAACTTAAAGAGCATATAGCCAACTTTTTTGCTTTTTATAACCTAGATAACAACCTAGAAAACCTTGCCTTTTTAAACCAAGTTTTTCAAAATATAGAATATTATAAATTGCAAATTTCTACGCTTTTACAAGAGAAAAATCTTTTAGAAAATACTTCTACTTTTTCAGAAGATTTAACCCTTAAAAAACATAAAGAATATAAGCAAAAACTACTTTTAAATAAAGAAGAACTAGAAGAAAAAATTGCAAAGGGCAAAACGCAAATTTTCAATTTAAAAAACCAATTGGTTACCCTTTTAGATTTAAACGATAAACTTGCCACCGCTCAACAAGAATTAAAAAACGCTTTGCAAGAAAAAAGTATTTTAGAAAAAACTCACTATTGCTTATCTCAAGCAAAACAAAACTTAACTCAAGGTTGTTTATTGCCTATAAAAATCGCGTTAAACGAGTATGCAAGCATTGTTTTACCAAAATACACAAACTACACTATAAACCAAGATTTTTTGGTTAAATTTCAGTTTAACAACGTCGTTAGAGATTTTAGCGACCTAAGTTTAGGCGAAAAGCAAATTGTGTTTTTATGTATGAAACTAGGCGTAATTTTTGCCACCTTTAAAAAGGAATTACCATTTTTAATTATAGACGACGCCTTTGCCCCACTAGACGAAGAAAAGTTTTTATTGGTTAAAAACTTTATTAGGCAAATTAGCAAAAAGTTACAAATTTTATACCTAGCACCTTGCAATAATAGAAAACTCTAATACAAGCAGTTAGAAACTTGCTTGCAAGCAAAACAACGCTACTTTTTACACCCCTACCCAACGTAATAATTACACCAAATAAAAAAGCCCTGCTAGTTAGCAGGGCTTAGTTATTTAGTTTAGTTAGTTATTAAACTTTTTTCTTTAAGTCTAAAGAGTTTGCAATTTCCGCAATTAACTCTACGGTTCTCTTTAAAGAACGTGGACTACGTACGCTCATTTTAAATGGAACTTCTTGATATGCTTTTTTATCGCTTGCGTCTTTTTGGTGATATCTACTTTCGTTATAATCTTGTGGATTTAAAGCCAAGAAACACTTTATAGATTTTCCACGAATAGTTATTTTTGCAAGTAGTTTTCTACCAAAACGGAAACTTTCGCACTTTTTAGAAATTCTTGGGTTTACCTTTTTGTAAGAAGTAAATTCTTCTTTAAGAGCGTTATAGTTTTCTTTAGTAACGTCGTCTGCCTCGTTTAACCTTTCTTCAAAGGTTTTGCTAGGCTTTCTTGAAAGGCGAGCAAACGGATCGTTTTCGGATACTTCGTCAGTTTCTTCTTCAGATTCTTCTT
>JAGAUH010000286.1 GCA_017620875.1 Clostridia bacterium | reverse complement strand
CTTTTTCTAAGGCTAACTCTTGTCTTTGTCCGTTTTCGAACTCGCAAGCAAAAAGTTTGTTATCGAAACTAGAATATTCTTTTAATAAATCTTCTAACTTGTCGTAATATTTTACGGGCACTATTGCATTTCTGCCACATTGTTTACACGCTTCTACCGTAACTTTATTTAGCCTTGCAAGTTTATTATCGCTCATATATGCGCTAGAAAATTGCGAACTAAAAACCGCTATTTCCGTAACGCCTAACTCTACCGCTTGCTTGCAAACAAGTTCGGTTTTATCACCCTTTAAATATCCACAACAAAGCGTTACTTTAGTTTTAGGCTCGGTTTCGGATAAACTTTGACCAACTATCGTGCAAAGCATATTATCTTTATTTATTTTGTTTATTACCGCCCTATAATCTAACCCGTTGCCGTTGCAAACTATTATTTCGTCGCCAACTGCTAGCCTTAGTATTTTAACGGCGTGATAAAACTCGTCTCCACCAAGTACGATTTGGTTTTCTATTTTTTGTTCGGCTATAAAAAATCGCCTTAAACTACTCATCTACTTTCTCCATAACTATACTAGCCCACTCGCCTTTTATCTCGTGTTCGATTTCTTTTAAGCCTAAATCTAAATAGCAATCTAACACTTCTTCCACTTTAGTTTTTAAAATACCGCTAAGGATAATAACGCTACCCTTTTTCATATATTTAAGCACGGTTTTAGACAGTATTAAAAGTATTGGCGCGGTTATGTTTGCAACTATTAAATCGCAATTTCCCCTAGCATCTTCTAGCAAGTCGCTTTTAACAATTTCGCAAGTAGATAAAACGTTATTTACTTTTGCGTTATGCACGGCAGAATCTACCGCCATTTGGTCTATATCCGTCATATAAACGGTTTTAGCGCCTAGTTTTGCGCAAGCAATACCAAGTATTCCACTACCCGTGCCAACGTCTATAACGGTAGTACCCTTTTTGCAAAATTTTTGCAATTTTTCTAGTACCATACTAGTAGTTTCGTGCTCGCCTGTGCCAAACGCCATACTAGTATCTATTTTTACCGTGATTTTATCGGTTTTAAAATCTATCCAATTAGGACAAACTACGATATCGCCAATTTGTATTGGCTTGTAGTGTTTTTTCCAAATTTCTACCCAGTCGTCGTTTTCTACCACCCTTTTAACCATTTCTAAACTACCAACGGGTAAAAATGCGTTTTGTTGTAAAAGCATAAGCCTATCTTCTAAAATACTCAAGTCAAAATCTAAATCTAAGTATCCCTTAACCAAAGTCGACGGTTTTAAATGCTCTAATTCTTCGCTAATATAGTCAAAGGTTTGCCTACGATAGTTTATAAGTTCTAACACGTCGTTAGTGTCGCAAATGGCAACGCCGTGGGTAGAATAATCCCATAAAATATCTGCTACTAGTTCTTGTCCTTCCGTTGTGGTAGTAATTGTAACTTCTAAAAATTCCATATTAACCTATTATATCTAAAATTAAATTTGCGCAAATTTCGCTTGCGGTGTGTACGGTTTTTAAATATTCTTCTGCTCCGCCTTTTCCGTCGGAAACGGTTTTTAACATAAAACAAGGCACGCCTGCAACTTGACTAGATAAAAGTATACCTGCGCTTTCCATATCGCAACAAATTGCCCCGTACTTTTTATTTAAACTAGTTTTAAATTCTTCGTCGGCTAAAAACTTGTCGGCAGAAGCGCATATTCCTACTTTTAAGTTAGGAAATTTTGCCGTTATCTCTTTTAATAAGTTTTCGTCGGTTTTAATAACCGCACTTGTTTGATTTGGGTAAACCGCAGGCTCTACCGGATCTATAGCGGATAAATCGAAATCGTAATGAACCACACCGCTTAGAGCAATGCTATCGCAAGAAGAAAGTTCTTCTGTTAAAGCACCGCAAACGCCAAAGTTAAATATTTTTTCTGCCCCTAAAAATATTAAAGTAGCAGTTGCACCACTACCATATATTTCGCCGTAGCCACTTTGTATAATTAAAATTTCGTTATGGTTTTTGCATAAAGTATAAAGCGGATAACCGTTTACTTTTTTCTCGCTAAATTTTCCCACTTTGTTTAGTAAAGGCATTACTTCTTTAACCCTTGCGCAAACTATACCAATTTTCATAGTAACAACTTCCTTTTTTAAGAATAAAATATATTAGATATATTTTAACACATTTTTTTTATGAAATCAATATTTATTTTTGGTAATAACGATATTTTAATAAACTACTACAAATATTTTACCGCTTTAAATTATAAAGTTATAATTTCGTGCGATATTAAAAAGGCAAATAAGTGCGATATGCTTTGCCTAGCGGGCGGTGGCGACGTAAACCCCTATTTTTATGGACAAAGAAATATAAGTAGCACAAATTTAGACACCTTTAGAGATTTAGCCGAACTAGAACTAATTTACCTATTTATTAGCAAAAATAAGCCGATAATCGCCATATGCAGGGGTTTACAATTATTAAACGTATACTTTGGCGGTAGCATTTTGCAAAATATTAATAACCATAGCCAAGTAAACGACAAAGATACCTACCACAAAATTATCACTTTAAAAAACGGATTATTAAGCGAGTATAAAAACAAAATTTTGGTAAACTCCGCCCATCACCAAGCAGTTGATATACTAGGTAAAAACTTAATTGTAGATAGCATTAGTTTAGACGGGGTGATAGAGAGTTTTTACCACAAGTTTTTGCCGATTTACGCTTTTCAGTTTCACCCAGAGAGATTAAAAGATAAACTCTTATTAAATTTTATCATTAAAAAAATCACCTAAAAAATAGGTGATTTTAATTAGTTATCTATTTTAGCAAGTTTAACCCACTCGTCAAACTTTTCTATAAATTCTAAATTATTTTTAGATTTTGCTAGCATAGTTAAAAAACTTTCTGCCGAGCGATAATCTTCTTGTAAAAGTTTGCGTAGTTTATAACAAACTTCTAACTCTTTTTCGGATAATAACAATTCTTCTTTTCTAGTACCCGAACGATATAAATCTATTGCAGGGAAAACCCTTCTTTCGCTAAGGTTTCTAGAAAGTATTATTTCCATATTACCCGTACCTTTAAATTCTTCGTAAATAACTTCGTCCATACGAGAACCCGTTTCTATTAGGGCTGTGGCAAGGATAGTTAAACTACCGCCACCGCGAATATTACGCGCCGAGCCAAAAAACTTTTTAGGGCTAGTTAACGCAAGCGGATCTACCCCACCCGTTAAGGTTTTACCACTAGAAGGACAAGTTACGTTATACGCTCTAGCAAGTTTAGTAATGCTATCTAATAGTATAACTACGTCTTCCCCTTCTTCTACAAGCCTTTTTGCCCTTTGAATAACTAGTTCTGCAATGCGAATATGGTGACTAGGTTCTTCGTCGAAGGTAGAATATACAATTTCGCCGTTGATACTTTCTCTAATATCCGTAACTTATTCTGGTCGTTCGTATAAAAGTAACACTAAAAGTTTTACGTTTGGATAATTTTCTTCTAGACTGGTTGCAATTTTTTTAAGAATAGTCGTTTTACCCGTTTTAGGTGGCGCAACTATTAATCCCCTTTGACCTTTGCCGATAGGCGAAAGCAAATCTATACTCCTTATACTCAAATCTTGAGAGTTACTAGTTTCTAGTTTTAACTTTTCGTCCGGATAGCAAGGCACTAAATCGTCAAAATAAGGGCGTTTGCGATATCCGTTAGTTTTTTTATCGTTTACGGTTATAATTTGTTGTAGGGCTGGGGATTCGTTTTCCCTTACCACTTGGCACTTTCCTACTATATAATCGCCGTTTCTTAACCCAAATTGTTTAATAATAGTTTTAGTAACGAAAACGTCTTGGCGGGAAGATATTTCGTAATTATCCGTCCTTAAAAATCCGTATCCATCGGGTACAATTTCTAAAACGCCACAACACTTAGAGCCGTTTGTAATTGGTTGTGATATTTTTTAGCCTTGCTCCGTATAAGAATCTTTAAAGGCAAGCGGTTTTCTACCGCG
>JAGAUH010000285.1 GCA_017620875.1 Clostridia bacterium | reverse complement strand
TATCTTTGTCGGTTTTGCTTTTTAACTAGTTTTATAAACAAATAAATATATAATAAAGGAGATAATTATGTTTTGTAAAAATTGTGGTCAAGAAATTAAAGAAGACGGTGTTTTTTGCACTAGTTGCGGATATAAATTAGATGGCAGTCAACAATTTTCTGCAACGCCATTAAATAACGAAAGAGAAAGTATTTTTGCTAAACTAAGCAATATTTTCGGCAATATTTCGCTTTGGTTTTGTTGGACGATTTTCGTTCCGTTTATGTTAACCGAAGCCGGTATTGCCTTAGGTATTTTAGGTATGATATTTAAAAACAAATTCCCTAAATATAGCGAATTAGCAAAACCTGCCCTAATAAAAAATATCGTAGCATTTGCAATATCTTTAGTATTATTTTTTGCTATTTATTTTATTGTTATTGGAGTTGCAACATACTACGGAAATAACGCATATTAATTAATCTTTTAAAAAACGGTTACCAAAATTGGTAACCGTTTTTTTCTGTTCTTATTTATTCTTTTTAAAAGTTTCTACTATTTGTTCCATTAGCGGATAGTTTACTTGGCTATAAAGGTTATGGTTTACCGTTTTATAAAACTCGCGTTTTTCGTCGTCCGTTAAATCGCTTCCCTTTTGCATTTTTAAAAGTTTTAATTCGCTAGCCACTTCTTTTTGATAAGCCACGCTAGCAATAGAGTGCCAAATATTATCGTGTTCGCCGTTAAACCCTTTGCCTATATAATAACTTACGTTAGGGTTTGTTATGCTATCTTTATGCGCGGTTATGCTTTGTCCGTTATAGGTTATTATTTTATCGTCGATACCCTGCGCAATTATAACGTGAGCGTTAGAAGAATTTATACCTTGCACCCCACTATACTTTGTATAATTGCCAAACAATATTTTTTGATATCCGTTAAAAATAGGTTTTGGCATAAGCGCTAACTTGCCTGCATATTCTTCGCCTTTTTCTAATATCATAGTATATCCGTTGTTCATAGGGGCAATGCAAGCGCAACCCTTTATATCCTTATGGATTGCAAGCACGCTAGAAACTGCATATCCGCCCCAACTATGCCCAATTAAATATAAAGGCATATCTTTTAAACTATCTTGGCTTTTTATATACTTTAACGCGTAATCTATATCCACCAAAGATTGGCACATACCAACGGTACCTTCCCCCTCGCTATCGTAAGTACCCGTTGCGTCGTAAGTAAATACGTTATATCCGCTATCTACCATGTATTCTATAATAGGCAAATAATCGTCCGCGCCGGCGTGCAAGCCGTGGGCAACTACCACCAATCCGTTATTTTGACTTGACGGATAATAGTAGCCTTGCAAGTTTACGCCCTTTTCTTTACTAGGAAACTTAAAAGTGCTCCTTGGCAACCTTTCTTGCACCCTTTCGTAACAATATTCCCCCAAAACCAAACTATAATCTGGGCGTTCGTACCTAGAAAAAATTTTGTCGTACACTATAACGGAAGACGCTACACTCACACTGCTAAACCCCGTTAGCGACGCAAGTAGCAACGCTACCATCTTTTTTTTATTTTTCCCCATTTTAGCATACTCCTATTATTTGTAATAAAATATAAATTTATCCTAATATTTACAATCTAAAAACACCTTTACTTTATCTGGTGTGTTAGTGCATACCGCAACTACAAAATCTTTTTCGGCAAGGGTTATTTGCTTGTTCCAAGTTGTAAATTCTTCCACTTCTATTTTTGTAGGGTTAAAAGATTTTTTATCTAAAGTTTTAAAAATACTCTCTTTTAAAACCCACTTTTCTAGCATATAGCCCGACTTTTGTCCCAAAAGAAAATATTGTTGTTTTTCTTTTTTAGTTAAAACTTTATCTATTAACTCGTCTTTTATTTCTTTATTTTCTATATCTACCCCACAAGGCTCTCTGCTAACTACTACCGCCACGTAGCCACCTGAGTGAGATAAAGAAAAATAACACTTATCGCAAGTCCACTTTCCGTTTTCGCACTTAAAAGTTAAATCTTTAATTTTATACCCAAAAGACCTATTTAGCGCATACTCTAAAAGTTTCCAAGCAGAATACCTTTCTAACTTGGTAGTTTCGTGATTAGTTTTATCTATTAAATCTTGCCTTTCTTGTGGATAAAGGCTTTCTTCTACGCTATCTTTAATAGGCGCAATAAACAAATTTACAACGGGTAAAGACCTAAAAAACGCCCTTAAATCGTCCGCTTGAGAACATTTTTTTTCGCCCATAACGCACTCGTAAGCAAAATGTTCGCAATTGTTATAAATTATGTTATAACCCTTTTGCCCTATCTTAGATTTTGCTAATTCTATCGTCTTTTGGGGTTTTATCCTTTTTTTAAGTTCTTTTTTGTCTAGTTCGGCAACTTCTAAAAAGCCGTCTTGCACAAATTCTTCTATGGTGCTAGTACAAACTTCTACTTGGCAATCTTTTATACCTGGTCTAAGATTTGGCGCTAAACCAAATTGCACCACTAACTCGTCCGAACAGTATACCCCGTAATGATAAATAGAGCCGATTTTTATCCTAATCATGTCGCCCGCTTTTGGCTCTATAAAAGAAAATTTCATTAGTCTACCTTTTTTTCTATATAGTCTATAACGTCTTTTACGGTGTGAAAATCGCCAAAGGTTACGTCGTCGAACCTAATTCCAAAAAATTCTTCTATGGCGATAACAACGTATAAAATGCCAACGCTATTTAAACCTAAATCGGTTACTAAATTGCTTTCTTCCGTAATAGAGTTTACGTCTATGCTATCTCCCATAGCCATTTGTAATACTTCTGTTAATTTTTCTACGATGTCAGTTCTTTCCATTTTCACTTCTCACAATTTTCATACTTGGCGAACGAACGAAATCCGTTGTTCTTATAACTATTTTACTTATTCTTTTAAAAATAGGTAAAGTTTTATTTACTAGGTTTATTTGCTCTTTTAAATAAGCGTCTTTATCTTCTACGTCTATCGTAGCAAGGATAGTTGCCCTAGGATATACTTCTAACGCTAAAACGCTTTTTCCGTCTACCGTACTCTCGTATACTAAACAGTCTTGTAAAGCGTCTATTTTAGCAAATTCTGCTTCTATTTCGGCAGGTGAAATATTTTCGCCCGTAGGTAAAACTATAATTTCTTTTTTTCTACCAACGATATATAAATATCCTTCTTCGTCAATTCTTACTAAATCGCCCGTTTTAAAATATCCGTCTTCAAACGCGATAGCGTTTTCTTCTGGCTCACCAACGTAGCAAGTTAGCATATTGTCCCCTTTAAGCCAAAGTTCTCCATCTACGATTTTATAGTCCATACCGTCGTACATAAGCCCTACGCTACCAACTTTTCTTTTTGGCTCTGCGTTTCCGCTAACTAGGTTAGCGCTTTCCGTTAAGCCGTAGCCAGGTAGTAAATCTATACCAAACTTTTCATATTCGGTTACAAGATACGGTGGAACCGTTGCCGCGCCACAAATTATATTTTTTAAACTTGTACCAAGCATATTTCTTTTAAATTGCTTGCTTAAGTTTAAACACATTTCCGCAAGGGCAGGTACCATAACCATAATGGTTGGGTT
This sequence comes from Clostridia bacterium, assembly GCA_017620875.1. Taxonomy (GTDB): domain Bacteria; phylum Bacillota; class Clostridia; order Christensenellales; family Borkfalkiaceae; genus UBA4675. Next base: position 546 of record JAGAUH010000285.1, on the reverse strand, counting down.
AAAGGTTGCAACGTCTCTAAACATATCTTTATTGTTTCTACAAATAAACAACGTAGAACCCGTATAAAGGCTAGTAAGCAAGTTTCTTATAAGTCCAAACACGTGGGTTAAAGGTAAAACTAATAAATACTTTTGCTCAAACACGTCCATAGTGCCGTAGCATCCGTTTTTAGTTCCTTTTAAAACTGCCTTATTGTTTAATAACGCGCCCTTACTTTTACCCGTCGTTCCGCCCGTAAATATTACGGTACAAGGCTCTTCGCCTTCTACTAAAACCAAATCGGTTTTTTCTTCTCTACTCTCGTCTTCTCCAATGATAGTAAAATCAGGTCTTTTTTCTTGTAAAAATTTAGTATTTTCTTTTAAACTTTCCGCGCAAACTAACGCCTTTAAGCCAAATTTTAAACTGCAACCAAACACCGTTACCGCGTCTAAGTGCGGTGGCATAAGCACGGCGCAAGCGCCTAGCGTGGTTATTGCTAAAAACGCCTTTGCAAAGTTTGCAGAGTTTGGTATATAAACGCCAACGTAATCGCCTTTTTTAAG
>JAGAUH010000284.1 GCA_017620875.1 Clostridia bacterium | reverse complement strand
TAAAATAATATCTAAACTCTTATCCGTTATGCCGTAACCTTGCTCTCTTTCCGGGATAAAGGTATCTACTTGTACACCAAGTTCTTTAAAGGTGTAGTACATAATAGAAGTGGCGCAAATGCCATCTGCATCGTAGTCGCCAAAAATTAATATCCTTTTTTTGTCTTTAACGGCTTGTAAAATTTTGTCTTTGGCTTGAGATATACCTTGTATTAAATAAGGACTATAAAAGTTGTTTTTACCGCAAAAAATAAAACTTTTTGCTTGCTCTACCGTAGTTATGCCTTTGTTTACTAATATTTTTGCAACCCTTATTTCTAAATTTAACTCTTTAGCAATAGTTGTTGCGATATTTAATTGTTGATTTGATAAAGGTAATTTAGAAATAATCATATATAAAAATAGCGGACATATTTTATATATGCCCGCTTCCTCGTTTAATTTTCTTCTTTAATTTCTTTTTGTTTTGCGTGCAACGCATAACCGCTCTTTTTTTCTTTTTTAATAGAACCTAACCAATATCTTAGCGCAGGTCTAACAAGAATAGCAGTTATTCCTACTAATAATATTCCAAGTGCTATTTGAGCAAGTATAAGTTTTAAGGTACTTGGTACTGCGATTATTGCAAGCAATAAACCAACTACTATTGCAACCGTTACACTTGCAAAAATTTTGCCGGCTTTTAAAGAAACGTCTTGTGCGTGCTCTTGTAAAGACTTTTCTTCTACTCCCTTTAATGCAGAACGGAAGAATACGTTGTAAATTAAAGATGCTAAAAGTGAGAATACTAATACAGCAAATAATGCTAGATAGAAAGTTCCGTCGGTTGGGATACGAGTGATAATTACTACTGCGTTAAACAAACCAAACTCTAATATAGTAGCAACAAAACTTGCTAAAGCGCTAAATATACCAAACCTTATACCAAAGTATATTATTGCAACTACAAATATAATTGCAAAAGAAATAAAGGTTTTTTGTAAAACTTTGTTAGCAAAACTTCCGCCAACGTAATCTACTCTGTACTCTTTAACTTCTGCATCGTCGTTAAAAGTAAAACCAGAATTTTCTGTTTCTAAATAAGTTTTTATAGAAGTATAAATGCAATCGCCCGTTTCTACTGCTAAAGCATCTGCAACGTCGTTATTGCCGTCTATACAGAACACTAAAGTGTTGTATACTGTAGAATCTATTTCTCTTTTAACTTGATTTACTTTAAATCCGTTATCGGTAAAGATTTTTTGGATATCGCTTTGAGCGGTTGCTCTTAAATCTTTATCGTAATAATTTTCGTCTAAGCAAACTCTTACTTCTACTCCGCCTTTTGCTTCGGCAGTTTTATTAACGCCTAAAAATCCGAAGAATACCGCACCTGCAATTATAATAACGAGTATAATATCTATTGCGATAAACGCAACTTTTTTAAAGTTTAAATTTTTCATTATTCAGCATCCTCCTCTTTTACAAGATTATAAAAAGAGTCTTGCTTTACAAAGCCTTTAAACAATGCAATTATACCCCTTGTTACTAACCAACTTGTTGCGGCTACAACGGCAAGCGCTACTGATAAAGCAACTACTAAAGTCTTTAAGTAAGCACCTACTATAAAGAAGCATGCTAAGAATATTGTTAAAGCAATAAACGCAACGTCTATAGATAACATATAACTCTTTTTAAACGCGTAGTTGATACTAGAATTAATTGTTTTACCTAATGCGTATTCTGCTTTAATTCTTTCTAAAATAGCAACTAGTAAAGCGCATAACACTACAAATGCAATTACCATACCGATTAGTGCAGGTATAGTTAGCATTGTGCCAGGAATTACCGCGTAAATTACTGCAAATAACACAACAGATACAAATAAAACTAAATCTGCAATTAAACCAAAGTTTTTGTAGAATACAACAAATAAAACTGCAACTAAAACTAAAATAGCAAGTAAGCCTAAAGTTATTTTTAACTCTGCCTTATCGCCAAGCACCGTAGAAGTCGCTTTTTGGTTACCAAGCATTTCGAAAGCGTTTTCTAATAGTCCGCCGTTAATTGCGCTTGCAATAATTTCTAATTGAGCCTTAGAATAAGCACCGCTAATTTGAACTGAACTTTCGTGCATTGGTTCGCTAACGTTTGCTTGAGAAAGCGTTACGCCGTCCATAGTGATTATTATTGCTTTATCATCTGCACTAGACGCTGCGGTAGTCGCTTCGAAAAACTTTTCTTTACCAGCGTTGGTAAAGTTAATAGAAATAGCGTAACCACTAGCAGAAACCGTACCACCATCTTGAGCGTAAGCCTCGGTTACCTTTGCTCCCGTAATATCTTCGTGAGTTAGGTAAACTTGTTTGTTTGTAGAAGCAGAAATTTCTATTTCGCCTTTACCAAACAAATATTGTGTTGCGAAAGATGCGTTTTGAGAATTTGGTAACTCTACGATAAAACCGTCGTTAGTTGCTTTTACCTTAGAAGTTGCAAACTCCGTAATGTTTAATCTGTTACGGATAACGTTTACAGATTTTTCGATAGAAGATCTTTCTACCTTTCCTTCTTCTTCCTTAAGTGTGTACTGAGCAATAACAGAGTTGTTAATGTCAGAACCAACTTCTACTAAAGAAATTATACCACCAAACTTTCTACCCCTTTTAAGTTCGAATTGGCCGAAAGTAAATAGTGATAAAACGATAAAACCAAGTGCTAAAATTACTGCGATAGTAATTGACAATGGTTTAGACATTTTCTTTGCCATTTTTGCCTCCTATAATGTTTTAGCAAAAAAAATTTACAAAACTTTTGATTATAGTAAATTATTATACCCTAATATTATATATTAGTTTGACTTTTTAGTCAATATTTTTAATGCTTTTTTTGCTTATATAAGGCAAAATTTTTTATATTTTAACTTAAAAAAAATAAATATGGTGTATATTTGTGATTTTTTTTGATAATTAAATATAAATTTATCTTTTAAGCGTAAAAAAACTTTAGGTTTTACCCTAAAGTCATCTACTCTTTTTTTAAATTGCTTGCAATTATTCCGCTAATTACCCCCATAACTACGCCTAAGACAATATCTATTATAAAAGATAAACCAAAACTTATATTAGTCGATATTATTAAAAATAAAAGGTGCTCTAAAATGGTGGCAAAAAGCCCTATTATTCCACCTTTTAAAAAGCCCTTTGGCGGTTTAATAGAAAAAATACAACCAATTAGTATTACGAGTACTTTTATAATAATTATTACGGGTTTAATAACCTTGTTAGATGAGTAAAATTGCCTTAAAACAAATGCAAAAATAAGCACGCTTACAATAGAACATACTAAACTAATTAACACGCCTTTTAAAACTTCGAAAATGCTATTTTTAACCATAAAAACCCCCTTGCTACAATTTTATGCAAGGGGGTTTTTAAATATGCTTTTATTCTTCTGTATACTCGGTTGTTTGAGTTTCGGTAGGAATTTCACCTTGGTCTAAAACAACTTCTTCTTGAGTTTCTTGCTCGTCTTTTTCTTGAGCAACAGGTTCTTCTGCTACGGTTTCTTGTGCGGTAGTTTCTTCGATAGGTCCACTAATTCCGCGTCTGTCAAGAGTTATATAACTCTTGTTTTCTTCTGTTCCGGTAGCAATAACAACGTATTTTTCGGAAATTTCTACTATTTCGCCAACAAGTCCACCAATGGTTAAAATTTTAACCCCGGGAACTAATGCGTCCATTTTTTCTTTGTACTCTGCTTCTTCTTTCTTTCTTTTTTTA
>JAGAUH010000283.1 GCA_017620875.1 Clostridia bacterium | reverse complement strand
TTATATTTTTCAATTAAATCGTTTGGCAAGTTTGCAGTGCTATCTGTATAAATTTTGTAACTCATATTATTCACCTAAAATTTTATTTCTTATCTTGTGTGTTGGTTTGCTTTTCGCACCTTTTTTATTGTATACTCAAAAACAAAAAAAGTATACCTACTAGTTTAAAATAAAACTCTATAAATATTTTTTGCGTAGTAGAGTGCCAAAAAACGACTCTACTGTGGGTAGATATGCCATAAAACCTTGACATAGGGGCTTAAAAATGCTAAAATGGGGCTATGGAAAAAGAAGAATTAAAAAGTAGGGTGGCGGACAACATTGCCTTTTATCGTAAAAGGGCAGGCTTAACGCAACTAGAACTTGCCGAAAAATTAAATTATAGCGACAAAGCAATTTCTAAATGGGAACGTGGCGACGGGCTACCTGACCTTGTAGTGCTTAACGAAATGGCTAATATTTTTGGTATAAATATTAACGATTTTACCCTTACGGATAAACGGAGAAAATATACCATAATAAAGCGTAACAAAATTGTCGTAGGTCTTGCTAGTGTGTGCCTAGTTTGGCTAGTTGCAAGTTTAGTGTTTGTTATGCTAAGTTTAATTGCGCCAGAATTTAAGTATAGTTATATGGCGTTTATTTACGCCGTACCCGTTAGTGCTATAGTTATGCTAGTATTTGCTTGCGTTTGGAAGCAAAAGTGGGCTATATTTATATCTTACACCATTTTAATTTGGTCGGTACTCGTTTCGGTAGATTTATCTCTTACTCTATCTAGGAGTTTTTATTTGTACATTATAGGCATACCACTACAAATATTAGGCATATTTTGGCTTATTAAAAAAGATAGAAAAAGAGAATAAGGAGAATTATGCAAGATTTTGTTTTACAAACGCAAGGGCTATGCAAAAGTTATAAAAAACATAACGTTTTAAATAACGTTTGTATGAATATAAAGCGTGGAGAAATTTATGGTTTTGTTGGCGAAAATGGCTCTGGTAAAACCACAATTATTCGTATAATTACTGGGCTTATTAAGGCAGAGCAAGGTTCTTATACTTTGTTTGGTACACCAAATAATAGTAGCAAAATTTATAATTGTCGTAAAAAATTGGGTGCTATTGTAGAAACGCCGTCTATTTATTTAAACGTGTCCGCGTTAGATAATTTAAAAATGCAAGCAAGCATACTAGGGGTAAAAGATGCTTCTAGGTGCGAGAGTGTTTTAAAAGAAGTAGGACTTGGCGGATTGTTAGAAAATAAAAAGAAAGCGGGCGATTTTTCTTTGGGTATGAGGCAAAGACTTGGTATTGCTATGGCATTACTTGGCGAGCCAGAATTTATTATTTTAGACGAACCTATGAACGGGCTAGATCCCGCAGGTATAATAGAGATAAGAGAACTAATTTTAAAACTTAATAAAGAAAAAAATATTACTTTTTTAATTTCTTCTCATATACTAACCGAGTTAGAACTTGTTGCAACTTGCTACGGCTTAATTTCTAAGGGAAAATTAATAAAGGAAATTAGCGCAGAAGATCTTAAAAACGAGTGTAGGCACTCCGTTATCGTAGATTGCGACGATAAAGAAAAATTACTACTTGTTGCAAGCAAGTTTGCTAAGCAAGAAGATATAAAACAGCAACAAAACGGAGTAAGAATTTTTGGCGAAATAGACCTTAATGGATTTATAGGGGCACTTTTAGAGCAAAATATAATAATAAAAAGTATAAATACTACCGCTTCTAGCATAGAAGAGTATTATATGAAAGTTGTTGGAGGTAGAGTAGATGATTAATTTATTAAAAGTAGATTTTAAAAGAATTTTAAAAGATAAATTACTTATAATCGTTTGTATAATCGCTTTGGTTATGTCGCTATTTATGCCTTTATTATTTAAAGGAATAACGCAAATTGGTGGCGGATTAGAAGATGGTTTAAGCATAGAAAATGTAGCGCTAGGCTTTTTTTCTAACGCGTTTGCTGCGGGTAGTAACGTGGGCTTAATTTTGCCTATTTTCGTTGCAATAATAATAAATAAAGATTTTAGTTACTTCAATATAAGAAATAAAATTAT
>JAGAUH010000282.1 GCA_017620875.1 Clostridia bacterium | reverse complement strand
ATTGTTACCGTATCTTTACAAGAAATATAATAAGTAGGAGAGTCGCCAGGGATAACTCCTAGCCTATATTCTAATTCGCGATTTACGGTTTCTTCTTCTATTACTAGTAAATTTGTAACGCTATCTACGCTTACGAAACTTTCTGCGTAACTTCCCGTTATTTTACTATATGCAAAATAGTTTTCTCCAACTTGTTTAAACTCTAAATTGCCTACTGCTTGACCAAAAGAAGTAGAAGTGTGCGTTTTAGTAACCGTTTCGGTATCGCCTTCTTGTTCGTAATACTCGTATTCTTCGGTTTTTTCGCCATTAGAAATGCAAGTTACGGTTAAAGACTTTTCTTTAAATTCGTTTACAGTTTGCATTGAGTTAAAGTGCCAATCGTTTACCGTTTTACTATATTCGTGCAAGGTGGTTTTTTCAGTAGGCGTACCGCCGTTTTTACACCCTACTATGCTAATAGATAAAACTAGCATAAGAATAACGGAAACAACCATAGATAATATTTTTCTGTTTTTCATAGTGTTACTCCTTTTTAAAAACTAAAACTTATATTAAGTCATACGCGCTAAAAAATTGGTCGGTATTTAAATCTGTGTCTAAAACGTAGCCTTCTAAACTAGTTAGAGCGTTAAAGTTTACCTTTTGATTAAAGTTAATTTGTTGAGTTAAATTTGATTTTGCTATCGTATTCGGATTAGTAAAAGAACTCATTTCGTAAATTGCAGTAGTAGAAATTAATTGCTTATCGGTTAAACGAGTATTAAAAATAAAATCTCCGTGTATAGGTGGTACAAGTTCTAAATTTGTTTGAATAGAACTAGCATATTCGTTACCGGTTTTTGTAAAATTAACGTAGTCTGCTATAAATAGTGGAACAAAGGCTAAATTGCTATCTAGCATAGTTCCGCTTAAAATCTGTTGTTTATTTGAATTTTCAATACCAGGGAAATTTAAAACCAGACCCAAAGTGTTTTTTTCTGAAATAGATAGTAAAACTGCGCTTTCGTGCTCTACAAAAAGATAATAAACGTCATCTAAAGCAGATAGATACTCTTGTTTTGTGTCAAAAGTTTTATAGGTAAAAGAAGTTTCGCAATTGTCTGGATCGTTAGCATCTACAACAACGTTTTTGCAAGAAATATAATAAGTTGGCGTGTCGCCAGAGATAACGCCTAGTCTGTACTCTAATTCGCGTGAGACGTTGGTGGTTAAAATTTCTAACGCATCAGCACTAGATACCGTTGGGGTTTCGCTTACCATAGTGCCTTTTAAATTAGCATATGCAAAGTAGTCTTCTCCAACCTTTTTAAATTGTAAAGTTCCGTTTGCGCTTCGTTTGACAAAAAAGTCGTGTGATTTAGTAACCATTTCCGCATCGCCTTGGTTTTCGTAATACTCAAGTTTTATGGGTTCTAACATAAAATCTTCGCGTGAAAGAGTTAGCGCTTTTTCTTGGTATTCGTTTTGGCTTTTACTATTTTCTTCAAAGCAAGCCGTTACCGTGTTGACGTAGTCAAATAGGTCGATAGTTTCCGTTGGTGTGCCATCGTTTTTACACCCTACTATGCTAATAGATAAAACTAGCATAAGCATAATGGAAACAACCATAGTTAGTAATTTTCTTT
>JAGAUH010000281.1 GCA_017620875.1 Clostridia bacterium | reverse complement strand
GCGCGTTATCTATAAAAGATAGAGCCGAAACTTTTGGCAAAAAAAGACACCCTACTATAAAAAATAACGTTACGATATATTCAGGCGCGTCTATTTTAGGTGGCGATACCGTTATTGGCGAAAACTCTATTATAGGCGGTAACGCGTTTATAACCCACTCTATTCCAGATTGCTCTACCGCATATACGGAACTGCCAAAATTAAGTATAAAATGTAAAAAATCTTAAATTTTTATACCCACTTTTAGTGGGTATTTTTTATTTTCCTATTGAAATAGCTTTTTTGTTGTGATATAATGTAATAGTTAAAAAAATATTTGGAGGTTTTATGAAAAAGATAGGCATTATTATTTTTAGTATAATACTTTCTTTATTACTATTTGCCGTTGGTTGCGAAACCACACCTGGAAACAGACCAATAGCAAGTTCTTCTAGTAAACCAACTCAGTCTCAAAGTAGTTCTAGTAAAGAAGTTAGTTCTTCTAGTCAAGAAGAAATTTCTTCTGCAATTCCACCTAGTTCTTCCGTTGTAGACTACGGAACGCTTACCATTGCAGACGTACACGTAAACGTTGGCGATACTGCAACTATTATTACGGAGTTTTCTAAACCGGAATATCAAGAAGAAGTTTCCTTCTCGTTCGAAGGTAACGACGTTATTATAAACGGCACTTCCGTAATAGGTTTGGTAGAAGGCGCAATAGTAACGGTTACCGCAACTACTAGCCACCACTCTACTACGTTTAAAATATACGTAGATAGCAACGCTGGCGAACTTACTATTGCAGACGTAAACGTAGAATATGGCAAAGTTGCAACTATCGTACCTAATTTTACCACTAACGAATTACCTATTACTTATACTTATGACACTTCTAAAATAAGTATAGACGGAAATACAGTTACGGGTTTAGTTGCAGAAGCAGTCGTTACCGTTACTGCTAAAACAGACAAGCACGAAACAACCTTTACCGTAACGGTTGGTAAAGACTACGGAACTTTAACCATTGCAAACGTTAACGTAGAATATAATAAAACTGCTACCATCACTCCTAACTTTAGCACGAGCGCAGGTTCTAGTTTAGCAATCACTTACACTTACGACACTAGTAAAATAAGTATTAGCGGGAACACGGTTACGGGTTTAGTTGCCGAAGCAGTCGTTACGGTTACCGCTAAAACCGACAAGCACGAAACAACCTTTAAGGTTACGGTTGGTGAAGACTATGGTACTTTAACCATTGCAAACGTTAACGTAGAACACAACAAAACCGCTACTATCAATCCTGTATTTAGCACTACTGCAGGCTCTAGTTTAGCAATTACTTATACGTACGACACTTCTAAAATAAGCATTAGCGGAAACACGGTTACGGGTTTAGTTGCCGAAGCAGTCGTTACGGTTACCGCTAAAACAGATAAGCACGAAACGACCTTTACCGTAACAGTTGGTAAAGACTATGGTACTTTAACTATCGCAAACGTTAGCGTAGCATATAACGGGACTGCCACCATTAATCCTGTATTTAGCACTACGGCAGGCTCTAGTTTAGCAATTACTTACACTTACGACACTAGTAAAATAAGCATTAGCGGAAACACGGTTACGGGTAAAGTTGCAGGCGCAAGCGTTACTGTTACCGCTAAAACAAGTAAACATAGCGTAACCTTTACTATAACAGTTGATAAAGACTATACCTTTAAAGTTGGAAACGTAACTACTTACGCAGGATTTTACGTTATCCCTACCCCAACGTTTACGGTACCAGCAAACGCGCAAAGTGTAACTTATACTACCACAAGTAGCAACGTTACTATTTCTGGCAACAAAATTACCGGTGCAAAAGAAAACACTACCGCTACCGTTACGGCTAAAACTTCTCAAGGAACAAGCGCAACCTTTACGGTAACCGTTGGAGCAAACTCATTCTTTAACAACTTTAACGATACGTCAAACTTTTTATCTTACTTTAACACCGTACAAACCAAACTAGCAAATCGTACGGATATAAACAAAAACGATTTAACGTTATATATTGGTGATAGTTTCTTTGATTATAGAAACTTCTTTACAAAAGCATTTGACGGTATGTATAGTGGGGCAAACGCAGACACTTGGGGAATAAGTTCTTCTTTAACTAGACAATGGATTTACTTTGCTCAAAAAACTTATGCTTTAAACCCTAAAAATATCGTTATCCATATTGGTACAAACGATATCTTTGACGATTACGGACCAAACAGAGCCAACCTTGTAAATTCTGCACCGGCAGGTAGTGCAAACTACAACACGATAGTAAATGAAATAACAAACAGATTAAAGACTTTATTTAATAACTATCACACTAACTTACCTAACACAAAACTTTATTGGTATTCTATAGAGCCAAGATTATATAATAGTACGCTTGGCACAAACGGAAATGCCATTGCAGAAGCAATAAATAGCAATATTAAAACTTTTGCAACTTCTAATAGTAGTTGGTTAACGTATCTAGATTCTTGCTCTATCTTTAAGGCAGACACTTCTTTATACTCCGACGACGTTCACCCTAACGTAGCGGGATATATCAAGATGACGGCGCTATTGCCAACGGGACTCGTATCTTCTAACACAAATTACCTTGGTTCTACAAGTAACTTTACACACAACTACGACGCATATGCAAATTCTACTATAATTAACGGTAGTTACGGCGACTTTGTTTACACTAGTAACGTTACGCTAAACGCGTTTACAAAAAATAACGCGCATATTACTTTAAACTTTAACCACAATTCTAGTTACAGATTTTTACTTTGGGATAACCAAAATTCCGGTAAATTCTGGTTTGGTGGAATATTTAATGGTGGCGGAACGGTAAATGGTGGCGCAGGCGCGCAATCTTACCTAGATGCAAACGCAACGCCTATCACCTTTAAACTTGCAATTTTATCTAAAAATAAAGTTCAGTATATGTTTATAGAAGACCAATTGGTTGCAGTTTACAAAAATAACTTTACCCCTATTTGCTTAACGGTTGGCGCAGAACAATGTAACGTAACCTTTAACGATAACTTAACGGGACATAGCACTTCTTCTCTTTACACAACTTACGCAAATAAAGTTGCTAACGTAACTGTTAGCGCCGTTATGACGACTTATGCAGGCAAAAACGTTTCTAACTCAGCAACGGCAGTGGCAGATATTTCTACGGTTTTAACTGACACCGCTGCAGGAAAATCCGTTCCTATCGTTTCTACTGCAAGCACTTTCTTATACACGGGTAAATTAAATATTTCCGCTATGAATAGCGGGGCAAACTGCCACGTAAGTCTATCCGTTGGAAACGACCATGGTTCTAGTCATAGATTTTTAATTTGGGACATAAACGGAGATGGTAAATATTTCTTTGGTTGGGGACCTAATTACACAAATTCTTCTAAAGGATATTTTAACTTCTCTACTACAAAAACTTTAAATATTGCTATACTTTCTACAAGTAAGCATGCTTACCTATTTATAAACGGCGCGCTACAAACGGTTTTTGCAAGTAAAGGAAATTGTACTCTACTTTACGCAACGGAAAATATGGCAACGACTTTAACTAGCGGACTTATTTACGCTTCTGGCACAAAATTATACAATAGTTACCTAAGTGCCGTAAGCACTTATGAGAGTGGCTCTTATACCGCAGGTCAAGCAATAGACGTTGGTGGCGACGTTGTAGTTTCCGGTTATATAGCAGACTTTACTCAAACTAGTGGTAACGCGGTAATTGATGGTTATACCCCACTACCAGCAAGCGGAAACTTTGTATTCGAAAGTACCGTTACTATTAATTCTTATACTACAAACGGACATATTTCTTTAATTTTAAATTCTTCTACTACTACGACTAGTAACAGATTTTTAATTTGGGATAACAACTCTGACGGAGTATTTAATTATGGCGGTGCTTATAACGGAGGTCACGCAACAGGCTCTGGCAGTATATCTGCAACTACTACTCCTAAAACCTTTAAAGTTGCCGTTTACGTAAATGGTCAAAAGGCTTATTTATTTGTAGATGGCGAATTAAAAACCGTATTAGTATTAAACTTCGAAGTAGAAAGTTTCACTTTTGGTGCAGAAAATTGTAGCGTAACCTTTAGCGGAATTACCGTAAGCAATACTTACACTAAAATTTCCAACTACAATAGTTATGCTAGCAAATCCGGCGTATCTAACTACGCATCTAGCACGGTAGGTTTATACGACCACACTAACTCTGGCAATAAACTTGCTTAATAACAAACTTAACTAAATTAGTGGATGCAAAATTTTGCATCCACTTTTTTTTACGCTAAAAATTTTTACCACAGTTTTATATTTTTATTGAAAACAACCCACCCTTTTTGATATAATATAAGAAGTTAATGCTTTGCTTGCAAGGAGCATTAACTTCGCCATATTACAAACAGGAAGTGTAAAAACTTTTGTTTTTACGGCAAAATGTAAATTTTGCAAAGATTTTGCCATTGGCAAAAGATTTACAATGTGGTTTATAATATAAGAAGTTGGAAACTTGTTTACAAGGATTTACAACTTCGCAATATTTCAATCGTTAGATTATAATATAATTAATGCTTTGCTTGCAAGGAGCATTAACTTCGCGATATTACAAACGGGAAAGCTAAAACGATAGTTTTAGAAACAAAACTACGTTTTTTAAATATTTTAACTTTTAATATTTTTAGGGGACTATATGAAACTTATACACTTATCCGATTTACACTTAGGTAAAAGACTAAACGAGTTTAGTTTAATAGAAGACCAAAGGTATATTTTAAACCAAATATTAGATAAAATATCCCAACTAACCATAGACGGCGTAATTATAGCCGGTGACGTTTACGATAAAAATACGCCTAGCACCGAAGCAGTTACTTTGTTAGACGACTTTTTATACTCCCTTTCTCAAAAAAACCTGCCTATATATCTAATAGGTGGCAATCACGACAGTCAAGAAAGGCTTTCTTTTGGGGGTAGAATTTTTAGCAATAGCAATATTTATATATCTAACGCATATAGCGGTAGTTTGCAAAAAATATCCCTTAAGGATAGCTACGGCGACTATTATATTTATTTATTGCCTTTTATAAAACCTAGTTACGTAAAACGATATTTTAAAGAAGAAGAAATATCTTCTTATACCGACGCAATAAGGGTTGCCCTAAAAAATAGCGATATAGATTATACAAAACGAAACGTGTTAGTAACGCACCAATTTGTAACGGGGGCTACCACTTGCGAGTCGGAAGAATTGTCGGTTGGTGGCTCTGACAACGTAGACGCAGAAGTTTTTAGCGGTATAGATTACGTTGCCCTTGGGCACATCCACGGACCGCAAAACGTAAAAGACAATATTAGATATTGCGGAACACCGCTTAAATATTCCTTTTCGGAAGTAAAACACAAAAAGAGCATAACCCTTGTAGAAATAAAAGAAAAAGGAAACTTAACGATAACGGAAATACCGCTAAACCCACTACACGACTTGGTAGAACTAAAAGGAACTTATGCCGACCTTACTCTACAACAAAACGTTACCGAAAAATTAAAAAACTCTTACGTGCATATAACCCTTACCGACGAAGAAACTATTTTAAACGGACTAAACAAACTAAGAGTTTTATACCCTAACCTTATGAAATTAGACTACGACAACGCAAGAACTAGGCAAAACGGGGCTTTACAAATAGACGATAGTATAAAAAACAAATCTCCATTAGAGATTTTTGAAGACTTTTATAAAATGCAAAACGGAACGGAAATTTCTAGCGAACAAAAAGAAATTATTACCGATTTAATTACTAAAATTTGGGAGGAAAACGCATGAGACCATTAAAAATAACCATGTCGGCTTTTGGACCTTATGCAAAAGACTGCACCCTAAATTTATCCGAACTAGGTACTAGCGGACTATATTTAATAACCGGTCCTACGGGCTCTGGTAAAACTAGTATTTTTGACGGAATAACATACGCCCTATACGGGGAAGCAAGTGGCGAAATAAGGGACTCTAGTATGCTACGTTCTAACTACGCCGACGCTACCACACAAACCTTCGTAGAGTTAGAATTTTTAGTTAGAGAAAAAGTGTATAAAATAAAGCGTATACCAGAGTATTTAAAACCAAAACAACGAGGCGAAGGTTTTACTACTCAAAGTATGCAAGTAGAACTAACCTTACCAGACGGTACTATTATAGATAAAAAGAACTTAGTTCAAGAAAAAATAAACGAAATACTAGGCGTAAACAAAGACCAATTTTGCAATATTTGTATGATTGCTCAAGGTGAGTTTTTAAAACTACTAAACGCCGAAACGAAAGAAAGAATTAAGATTTTTAGAAACATTTTTAAAACGGAAAAATACCTATCTTTACAAGACAAACTAAGCGAAATAGCAAAGGCTATTTATTTAGACTATAAAGATAAAGAAAAGAGTATAAACCAATACATTAGTGGCATTATACCGCCATATAGCCCTATTTTACAAGAAGGATTAGAGCAAGCAAAACAAAACGAAATGCTTACCGAACAAGTTGTTTCGCTTTTAGAAAGAATACTTTTAGAAACAAATAACTTACTAAAAGAAAACAAAGAAAATCTTGCCAAAAAAGAAACCGAACTACAAAAGGTTGCAACAACTTTATCTAACTTACAAGACAAGCAAACTAAATTATCCGAGTTAGAAAAAACTAAAATTTTACTGCAAGAAAAAACCGAAGTTTTAAACTCTTTAAAAGCACGAAAAACCGAGCAAGAAAAACTTATTCCTACCGCGGAAGGTAAAGAAAAACAAGTGGTAGAAATAAATTTATCTTTAGATAGTTATACCCTACTAGACGGCTTAGAAAAAGAAATATTTACTTTGCAAAGGGAT